>CAZZKY010000001.1:0-55751 GCA_964654765.1 uncultured bacterium
AAAATACAACTGAAACCTTAAAAGGAAATTTTTCCTTTCAAACCTGCCACCACTAACATCATATGCTATGTCTTGAACAAAAGCCAATTGGGTAAAGCGATTGAAATACAAAAACTCTCGCATATTTACCCTAAGGTATTCGTCCGTTTCTCCACCTGATGCACTCCTCTCGTACGAAACGAATGGCTTTAAAAAGACCTTTTTGAATAGTGGAACTTCTCCATAAAACTGGAAAATAGTAGTATCACTCTCAACAAAGGGATTGAAACTTTTCCTGCTCAATTCGAAATTAAGCGAGGACTGCAAGACATTCAAACTTCCCGAAAAGTTTAAAAGGAAATTGTCTTCCTTTAAATCCTTCTCAATACCCCAAGTAAAACTCCCGTGCTTAAAGGATGGTCCAAATCCAGCATAAAAACCTTTCCACTCATAATAAGAGGAATTGCGGGAACCAAAGACGGTCCGACCAAATCCTAATTTGAAAAACCATATGGGAAACGTAGTTGTAACAATTTGGTAAGATACATTTGTTCCATTGTATATGTTTTCTGGCAAATGCTTTTTAGAGAGCCCGTAGTGGGCGAAGTATACTAAATTCCTAAGGTTCTTAAAGGGCAGCCACTCATACCAAACATTAACCGAATAACCTAACTTATTGTTATAGAACATTATGCCAACAGGGCTAATTAAAGAACTATCAACGGACGTAATCCTCGCTGAAAAACCTAAACCAGGCCGTGCAGACCTACTGATGCTCAAGACAAATCCAACATTTCTATTTGTTGCATTAATTGCCCCTTCAAAGAAAATTTGAGTCTTTAAAGGCTGTAAGTAGGAGCTATTCCCCAAAACAATAGTGCTTACGGAATCATCCCTTAAAAACCTGAAATAGGGAGAGGCTATTTTTGATGAAGTGTAATAGCTAAACCCAAATCCTAAAAAATCCCTGTTCGCATCGTGCTTAGCATATAATCCATACAAGGAATAAGTGTTCCTTTCCCACACCCCCTTAAACCCATAGTGAAGGGTATCAATATTCCTCGAATTATAAAGAGGTAAAGAGATAGTAAAAGCATTAGCCCCTTCCAAAAAGAACTTCCTTTTTTCCGGAAATATCCTGGGGCCAACGGAAAGGTCGAGGGAAATTACGTCTAAGTCTACTGTAGAAAAATCGGGATTAAAGGCAAAACTAAATAGTGACTGCGCGTCAGGTCGTAACTCAAATATGCCACCCACTGCAAATTCTGGTTCATTTTCTTCAATTCTTTGAAACCTCATATAGGGTATTGCATTTAACTTGTACTGGAATCTTGAGGGAGTAATGCCTTTAAGACAAACAGAATGCATATTAAAAAGGGCCCAACTTGGTTCATTATAATCTGTGCTGTAAGAGATCACACCGCCCCGCAAATTGAGATCCAATTGGAAGTAAAAAATTGAATCGTGAAACATTATAGAGCTAAAAGGAACTTTGAATAGTATCATTAAATTACCTTCTTTTTCTTTCGATTCTACTGACCAAATCCCATCCCAATCCTTTGAGGTAAATCCGTGATTTCCCAAAACAAAATCGTATTGACCTTCTCCCTTAGAGGCAATAAAAACGTAAGCAAATTCTTTCGTAGGATAAGTTGACAGAGTTAAAGCTACATAATCACCTCTGAAAATATTATTATCATCATAACTCTTTGAAGTTGAAACTAAATCAAAAGAATCAATCACAACAAGAGAGAGGAATTCTTTCTCCGTGTAGGCAACGTAAGCTTTTATATGGGTTACAGGGTTTGATGTATCAGGAACTGGAAATATTTTAAAAAAAGAGACTGGTTCTTGCTCCATATATTTTGCCAAAAATTCCTGAGGGGAGGAATATTTTGGTGCACTGTATAATTCGGATACAATCGCAATCAGAACTAATAGCATATTAAAGCCTCCTTTTATTTTTTTTCTATCTCCGTCAATTTATGGCCTTTCATTTCAAAAATTTTATCATGTAAATCTTCAAGACCAGCGGTAATGTGCATTACAGAAATAACTGTCCTATTATACAAGAATTTAAGCGTACTATCGTAAATAGTCATTGCTTCTGAAAGAGGAATATGCTCTAAGGGTTCATCAAAAAGATACAATGAGGCTTCCTTGTACAGAGTCCTCGCAAACAATATTCTTTTTTTCTCCCTGCGACAAGTTCTTACCACTTAAATCCACAAAACTATCAAAGCTAATCTATGTTTTGTTTAAAATTGCAATCGCCACAACATCGTAAAGCTTTTTCATCGTATTTCTCAATGAAAATTACACTTTCTAAAGCTAACCTCTAAAACCACTCAGAGATATCAAGTAAGGCAGAAACCTAATTCAAAGTTGTTAAAAGAATTTGACACGCCAACAGAGAAATCGTTTATTAAAGCAAACAGGACCTTCAAAAATTAAAATTTCCTATTAATCTTCTACAAACAAATAAAAAATTCTAACCCTCTAAAACCTAAAAAATTTTTCCATTCAAAACCACGCACCCGTACCTAACCTCTACTCTCTAACGGGCCTTGCTTACCACTAAAAATGGCCTTTTAATCGGTCCTTAGGAATTTTCAGGTCTTTTATCTTTAAAATTCTGACAGATAAGTAAGTAGATTTGAGAGTGAAATGTAAATCCTTACCGATTTTTAGAATCTAAATCTTCCTCACTTCCTCTTCCTGAGAAGCCGACAAAATTCCGAGCTCTTCAATAATTTCTCTTCTTATTTCCTCCATCATTTCCCTATCATCAACGAAGAGCAAATCTACTTTTTCACCGTTAAGCCTTGCAATAGTTTTAGCCGTTAAAAGGCCAATGTTTATAGCATCCATCATCGCTTTGTCATCAAAAATGGCCTTATCCCGCTTGTGAGAATAGGCTAAACCCCATGGTGGTATAATACATCCCATTGAAGTTAGAGTGGCAACAAGGTAACCAGTGGCCCAAGAGCCACCGTCGTCGGCACCAACAGCTATGGCTGCAGCTACCTTTCCCTCAAGGTAACTTGGCTCTCCGAAGGCTACCATATTTTCTAAAGAGGTCATCCGATCTATGAGGTTCTTTAATTGGCCAGATGGAGCAAACCAATAAACCGGCGTAGAAAAAATAATACCGTCTACTTCGTACATTTTTTGTAAAATGACCTTTCCGTAATCTTCAAAAATACAGGGAAACTTACAGTAAGGCTCCTCGTCCTTTATACACCCTTCGCAGGGTTTAATTTCACCATCATAAACACTTAAAAGCTCGGTTTCAGCCCCCACTCTCTGGGCTCCCTTTAAAGCCGCAATTAAAAGCTGTGCAGAACCACCTTTTTTATGCGGAGAACCAAGAATTCCCAAAACCTTCATACTCCCCCCTGACTTTGCTAAGTCCTTGAGTATTATAAATATAAGGCAATTTCCTTGAATTTTCGAGGGGTTCAGACATTCCGAGTAAAAGAATGTTTTATAAAACGTGAAGAACATTCTAAAATTAATAAGTGGCAGAGCGTTTGATTTTAATTCTTCTGTATCTTTACCTCCTTTTCAACCTCCCTTTTCCAGACGTTGTAATTAAAAAGTTGCCAAAAACAGCGGACGAAATCGCTATTGAGTTTGAACCTGTTACTTTTCTTAGAAATGAAAAAATCACCATAACAGGGGATTTTGACTCCCTAAGGATTGAAAAAAACGGTTATTCGCAAATTATTTCCAAACCCAACTCTTTCGAAATTTCATTAAACATAGGCACTAACGATTTCCATTTAACTATATTCAGAGAAAAGAAAAGGATAACAAAAACTATTCAGATTTACAGACTCAATAAAAAAATTGAGATAGCAGTTGTAACCTCAGAATTTAATCCCATCTTCAAAATATTCACTCTCCACGGCGTAAGGAAAGGAAACTTAGTCATAAAGCCATTTATAAAGGCAGATAATGAATGGCTGACACTGGAAAAAAATGCCTTACTCAAAGTAAAGAGTCCCGATTTCAAAAAATTTAACACGATTATCTGCGACAAGAGAACAGCAGCTATCGTTCAAAGGGCGAGTAATCGCCCAATCTGCATTATTGAAGAGAACGAAAATCCAGTAAAATTTACCAACACTTTCATTTTGAGTGATAATTATAAATTAAGGGTAGAAAGCATAACTCTCTCACAAATAAAAAGAGAGGTCAAAGATACCATAATCTGGACAGAACCCAATAAAATACCTGTCTTCTTTCTCGGCAGTGATGGGAATTTTTATCTCAATCTCACGAATCTTTTCGAACTATCTTTAAAAAATCCCGAAATTTGCGATTCTGTGCTGAACACCATCCTTGAGAACATCTCTTATCCGGATCTTAAAATCATAAAGCTAAATGAAATTAGTTATCTAATCAGTGAACCGCCCAATCTTCCCAGGAATCTCCTCTTAGAAATTACAAAAAATGGAGACAGAATCGCAGCCCCGGGCCTTATCAAAGGCTACCTCAAACTAACGCCCCAAAATGAGTTGGACACAATTAAAATAACAGCAAAAGTTTTAGAAAAAGCTATTTTTGACACAACTGTTACTCTTCATAGAATCCATGAAAACAGGCACACAACTAAATTCCAAACCAGATTTAAGATGATTATTACACCATGTCAATCGAGCTCTCTTTTTCTCATTTTACTTTTTATATACACTGCTTTAATTTATACCACTGGAAAGGCAAGGAGGCAGCGAGATGAGAATGGTTGACATTATAAAGAAAAAAAGAGATGGAGAAGCTTTGACACCAGAAGAAATTACCTTTTTTGTGGAAAATTATACAAAAGGCGAAATTCCAGATTACCAAGCTTCAGCATTACTTATGGCCATCTTTTTTAGAGGAATGAACACCGAGGAAACCGTTGTCCTTACAGAATGTATGATGAGATCAGGAGAAATCCTTGACTTATCAGACATTCCGGGTCCAAAGGTAGACAAACACTCAACTGGCGGAGTGGGCGACAAAATTTCCTTACCCCTTGCACCCATTGTAGCATCACTTGGTGTTTATGTGCCAATGATCTCCGGAAGAGCACTTGGACATACTGGGGGAACCCTTGATAAACTCGAATCTATTAAAGGTTTAACGACTGCAATCTCGCCAGACAAATTTAAAAAACAACTTAAAGAAATTGGAGTCGTGATGGCAGGCCAAACTGAAAATTTGTGCCCGGCCGACAGAAAACTTTACGCCCTTAGAGATGTGACTGCAACGGTCGAAAGCATACCCTTGATATCTGCAAGCATTATGTCCAAGAAGTTGGCCGAAGATATTGATGGCCTCGTATTAGACGTAAAAACGGGCAATGGAGCCTTTATGTCGAAATATGAAGATGCCAAGAAATTGGCTGAGACCATGGTTGGCATTGGAAAAGGAATGGGGAAAAAGGTAAAGGCATTCATTACCAATATGAACCAACCCCTCGGCTTTAAGATAGGAAATGCACTGGAAGTAGAAGAGACAATTGAAATCTTAAAAGGAGAAGGTCCAGAGGACGTTCGAGAACTAACTTATGCCTTAGCCTCTGAAATGCTTATGATTGCCGGCAAAGTCAACTCAAGAGAAGAGGCTATAAAGAGCATTGACAATGCTATTAAATCAGGAAAAGCGCTGGAAAAATGGGAAGAGTTGGTAAAATATCAAGGTGGCGATCTGGAATACATGTATTCAAAGGATTTTACCAGAACTAAGAATATTTACGAACTAAAAGCTAATACTGAAGGTTACCTCTTCTCTTACAACACATATCTAATTGGAGTTGCCGTTTCTGTGCTCGGCGCAGGCAGAAGTACCAAAGACGACAAAATTGACCCTCAGGTGGGAATAATACTCCGTAAAAAGGTTGGTGATTCTGTGAATCATGGCGAAACAATAATGGAGGTAAGGTATAACGACGAAAGGAAATTCCGACAAGCTCTCGAAATTTTGCAAAACTCATTCACAATAAAAGAAGAAAAACCTTTAAAGGAACCACTCATATTTGAATGCGTGGAGTAAATCCTTGATTTTTCCAATAAATTCCACTATAATTTAACACAATTGGGAGGTTTAAAAATGGCAAAACAAGTTAAAAAAGTGCATAAAGAGGAGTTGAGGCGCGACCCGGTTAGAGAAGCTATACTTTCGACAATCGCATTTTTCAGGAAAATCACAAAATTTAAATATTTTTGGTATGGGCTTTATGGGCTGGGAGGCGTTTTAGTCATCTTACTTGCCATAGTTTTATATAGAAATGCAACAAAGCCAAGAATATCAACAGAAGCTGACTTCATGCTTCTCCAAACAATTGTTTACATTTCCCAACAAGATACAACGCATGTGCCTCAACTCCTGCAGGAGCTCACCACCAAATACAGAACTACAACTTCCGGGCAAAAGGCACACTATTATGGCGGCCTTTACTATCAGAAGTTGGGTGATATAAAAAAGGCACTTGAATACTATAAGAAATTTTTAAATTCACCTGTTGAAGACAAATTACTGCGAACATTAACATATGCAAATCTGTCGGATATCTATGTAGACATGAAAAAATTTAGTAAGGCCTTAAATTTTATTGAGAAAGCTGAAAAAAGTGCACCCTCCGAACCTTTAAAGGCTTATTATAACTATAAAATGGCAAGAATTTATTTCGCAAAGGGTGACATCAAAAAATCCAAAGAAACTCTTGAAGCTTTTACTAAAAAATTCCCGAAATCCTCCCTGACCCAAACAGTTAATGAAGAATTGCTTTTCCTTAAAGGGATGCTCGGGGAGGTGAATTGAACTACATGAATTTACCATATTATAACGATTTTACCGCAAGCCTCAAGAAAGTAGTTGAAAGGGCAAAAGAAGAGGCTTCAAAGGAAGGGATTAGTTCTACTGTTAATCTTGAACACTTAATTCTTGGAATTTTAAGTACCCAGGATGGAAGTGCATACGCCTTCTTAGAAGAAGAGGGTGTTTCCTACGAACGTTTTAAAAGGGCTCTCGAAAGATTAAGGTCGCCGAGACTTTTCCTTGAACACCCTATTAGTGCCAAAGAAATTAGATTTAGTGCAAAATGTATAAAAGCCTTTGAACTTGCGAAGGATGAGGCCCTTAAATTACACAAACAATACATTGGAACCGAGCATCTTTTGCTCGGAATATTAAGAATCGAAGAGGATATTACTTACAGGATTTTAGTTATTGATTTTAACATTACTTACGAAGTAATCCTGGACAAAATTTTGAGAAGCTCTCGTGAAGGCGAAAGAGTCGGACTCAAGAGCAATAAGTTAAAAAATCTTGAGACCTTTTCTACTGATCTAACAAAATTAGCTAAAGAAGGCAAACTTGACCCGGTTATTGGCAGAGAACGAGAGATTGAGCGTGTATTGCAAATCCTTGCCAGAAGAAAAAAGAACAATCCGGTATTGATTGGTGAGCCAGGAGTCGGTAAGACAGCAATAGTAGAAGGAATTGCTCAAAGAATTGCACAGGACCAAGTTCCTGACTCATTGCTTGATAAAAGAATTCTTCAATTAGACCTTACCGCAATCGTAGCAGGTACAAAATACAGGGGACAATTTGAGGAGAGGCTCAAAGCCATAGTGGATGAAGCCAAAGACTCTCCTGACGTAATTCTTTTCATAGATGAACTTCATACCGTTGTAGGCGCAGGTGCAGCAGAAGGTTCCCTTGACGCATCCAACATTCTGAAACCTCCCCTTGCAAGAGGTCAGATTCAGATAATTGGAGCAACCACTTTAGAAGATTATAGAAAATACATAGAAAAGGATGGAGCTCTTGAGAGAAGATTCCAGCCTGTATTTGTTGAACCACCAACGGTGGAGGAGACCATCGAAATACTTTACGGACTTAAGGAAAAATACGAATCTTTTCACGGTGTCAAATATACTGATGACGCGATTGAAGCGGCAGCGAAACTTTCAGACAGGTACATTACAGACCGATACTTGCCTGACAAGGCTATAGACGTCCTCGACGAGGCAGGTGCAAAAGTTAAGTTAAAAACTCAAGAAAACGACGAAATTCTCGAAGAACTTAAAAAAGACTTAGAAAATGTGAAACGGGCAAAAGAACTCGCAAAAGAAAAACAAGATTTTGAAACGGCTTCTCTATTGAAAGAAAGGGAAGACCGCTTAAAAGAACAAATAGCGGAAAGAAAGAGAAAATTGAGAAGCAGAGGCGAACCCCTCCTGGTCACTAAAGATAACATTGCAGAAATCATCTCATTGTGGACGGGAATCCCAGTAACAAGACTTGCCGAAAGCGAAATGGAAAAACTCTTAAAGATGGAAGAGGAAATGAGAAAAAGGATTATAGGACAGGATGATGCCATTTCTGCTCTTGCAAAAGCCATTAGAAGGTCTCGAGCAGGCATAAAAGACCCAAGAAGACCAATTGGCTCCTTTATTTTCCTTGGACCAACAGGTGTTGGAAAAACAGAGACAGCAAAAGTTCTCGCTGAGTTCCTCTTCAACGACAGGGACGCAGTTATAGAGATCAACATGTCAGAGTACATGGAAAAATTCAATGTAAGCAAATTAATTGGTGCTCCACCCGGCTATGTCGGATACGAAGAAGGTGGGCAGCTTACTGAAAAAGTAAGAAGAAAACCCTACTCTGTTATACTTTTTGACGAATTTGAAAAGGCAGACCCAGAAGTATTTCACATCCTTCTCCAAATAATGGAAGAAGGCGTCCTCACCGATAGTTTTGGTAGAAGAGTAAGTTTTAGAAATTCAATAATAATATTAACATCAAACATTGGAACAAAAAGCCTCAGCAAAAACAAAATGCTTGGTTTCAAAACAGAGGACTTTGCCAAAACCTTCGAAGAAACTAAAGAATTTCTTCTTCAGGAACTGAAGAATGCTATACCCCCAGAATTGTACAATCGTGTTGACGAAATCATCATATTTAAACCACTTACAAGAGAAGACTTGCTTAAAATAGTTGATCTTCAGCTTGCAGACCTTGAAGCAAGGATTAAAGAGCTTAACCTCAAAATTGAACTGACCCCCGAAGCGAAGGAGTTTCTCATTGAAAAGGGTTACGAACCCGAATTCGGTGCACGTCCTTTGAGGAGAACAATAAGAAAGTACATAGAAGAACCTCTATCAGAACTTATCCTCGGCAAACATTTAAGTGAAGGAGCCTTTGTCAAAATTTTAAGAAAAGGAGAACAACTTGATTTTGAGGTAATACAACCAGAACCTGCTAAAAAGGGAGGTTAATCCTTGTTTTCCAAAATCCTCATTTTGCTACTGGCCAGCCAAACTTTATTAGTAAAAGATGTAAAGGTAGAAAATATAAACTGGTGGGACCAACAAACGATAATAAACGCCTTGGGCATTAGAAAGGGACAAAGTATATCGCCCACCTCCATAAGGTCCGTCCTTAAAAAAGCATATCTAACCGATTATTTTGATGAGCTTTACTTAAAAGCGACAGCAGAGGACCAAAAAGCAGACATATTGTTGAAAATCAGGGAAAACCCAAAATTAAAAGAAATTACCTTTGAAGGTTTAAAATCCTTGAAACCATCAAAAATAAAAGATACTCTCGGAATAAAGGAAAACATCCCTGTCAGCGGTGCTACCCTTTTCAAACTAAAGAACTACATTCTTGAGGAGTACAAAAATAAAGGATACTACGGAACTGAGGTAAATATGAGCCTTTCCGAACCCGATGAAAAGGGCTACGTGAAGATATCAGTCAGTGTAAAAGAGGGGCAGAAAGCAAGAATTAAGGAGATCATATTCCATGGGAATACCCACTTCACCTCAAGCAGGCTTAAAAGAGTGATGAAAACTAAAGAGAAAAAAACCATTATTTTCACTGGCAAATTTGATGAAGAGAAGTTCAACGAAGACTTAAAGAAACTTAAAACCTTTTACCTAAACAACGGTTTTCCCGAAGCAAGAATTGACTCATTTAAAAATGAAGTGAAGGGAAAAGACCTTTTTGTCCATATTTACATAACGGAAGGCAAAAAATATTACTTCGGCGACATCTCCATTGGAGGCAACAAATTCTTTTCGGAGCAGGAGCTTTTGAAAAGGGTAAAAATTAAAAAGGGAACAATTTATTCTCAGAAAAACATCGACAAGTCTATAGAAGAACTCACGTCAATATACGGGGATTCGGGTTTTCTATACGTTAATATCACGCCCTTCCAGGAAGGGATTAAAGATTCAAGCATTGACATTAAATTTTACATTTTTGAAGGTCCAAGAATCAAGATAAGAAAAATTGACATAGTTGGGAACAAAAAAACCCACGATGAGGTAATAAGAAGGGAACTTGATGTGTTTCCCGGCGAGTACTTTTCAAGGGAAAAGCTTATTAAAAGCCAGCGAGACCTTTACTACATGAACTTTTTTGAAAACGTTGAAGTTAACTTTACGCCTACAAACGATTCAAACCTTGTCGATCTGGTCTTTAAAGTTTCAGAAAAATACACAGGAAATGTGGGATTGGGAGCTACCTATTCTCAGCTTGATGGTCTTTCCTTCTATTTCCAAATTCAGCAGCCTAACTTTAGAGGAAAAGGGGAAATCGTTAACTTTTTGATAGAATATGGATTCAAAAAAAGGAATTTTCAGATAAGTTTTACTGAACCGTGGCTATTTGGAAAGAAACAGCAGGCAGGCTTTAGTTTATACTCCCTCACTACATACTATCCTCAATACACCGTACAGCGAAACGGAGGTAATATTAGCTACGGCAAAAGGCTTTTCAACGATTACTGGAGAATTTTCACTCAATACACCTTGGAAAAAACTAATGTCTACGATATTGACAGTATTCTCTTAACTCATCCCTATTATTCATACTGGGCGCAAAAGGGCTGGCAATGGTCCTCCGCTATAAATTACAATCTTTCTTTCGACAATAGAGACAGATTTTTTAACGCAACAAGGGGCAATATCTTCTCTTATCGCGGGGAACTCTCTGGTGGACCACTCAGAGGAGATATCCACTTTATAAAACAAGAATTCGAATTTTCAAAGCTTTTTCCTGTGAGCAAATTCTTTATCTCAGCAGCCTCATTAAAAACGGGTTACCTCCGTGGCATTTCTCACCCTGATTCAGTACCTTTTTACGAGAGGTTTTTCTTAGGTGATGTTGGAACATATGGACTGAGGGGATATGAGGCGAATAGTGTAGGACCAATTGAAAACGGAGTTAACATCGGTGGAAGAATTTACTTCATTTTTACCTTTGAGCAAAGATACAGAATAAATGACAACATGTATCTGCTGGCATTCTTTGATGCGGGTAATTCCTTCAAAAATGTGAACACATTAAGGCCTTTTATCGTCAAAAAAGGTGTGGGTGTCGGAATAAGGATGGAGATTCCACTTATGGGTGTAATTGGATTTGATTTTGCATATGGAATAGACTCAAAGAAATGGATGCCCCACATACAGGTTGGAACTTCATTCTAAGGCTTAAAAGGAGGTGTAAAATGGCCAAAAAATTAAAATTTGCTCTTCTTATTATATTTATTTTCCTCGCAGGAACAATAAGTGGATTCATTATAACAGCGCAATTAAAACTCTCCAATTTAGAAGGTAAAGATACAAAGCCTTATTTCGTAGAGGGCGATTCAGGAACATTGGAAAGTCCCTTCGTCCGCGTCGCTGAAATCGCGACTCCCGCTGTGGTGAACATTTCTACGGAAAGAGTTGTAAAATTCAGAACAAGCCCGTTCTTTGACGAAAATGACCCATTTGAGCAATTTTTCAGGAAATTTTTTGAAATGCCTATCCCATCTATTCCAAGGGAATACAAATCTACAAGCCTCGGTTCAGGATTTATATTCAGAAGGGATGGAGATAAATATTACATCTTGACAAACAACCATGTAATCAAGGACGCCAGTAAGATAATTGTAAAACTGAATGATGGAACAACTATAACTGGTGATAACGTAAAGGTGCTCGGCACTGACAAAAGCACTGATCTTGCAGTTTTACAAATTAAGACAAAAAAAGAGATCCCTGTTTTAAAACTGGGGGATTCAGATAAAATAAGGGTTGGAGATTGGGCAATAGCGGTCGGTAATCCCTTCGGTCTCGAAGGCACTTTAACGGTGGGAGTAATTAGCGCCAAAGGGCGCTCAGGTATCCCACTCCCGGAGGGTCCTATTTATGAAAACTTTATCCAAACAGATGCTGCCATTAATCCAGGCAACTCTGGCGGGCCCCTTTTGAACATCCGGGGAGAGGTAATCGGTATCAATACCGCAATAACTTCGCCTTCCGGTGCTTACGCCGGTGTTGGTTTTGCGATCCCAATCAACACTGCCAAATTTGTTGTAGAACAGATACTGAAAAAAGGCAAAGTAATAAGAGGATATCTGGGAGTTTATCCACAGGCGATGACCCCAGACCTTGCAAAAACCTACAACCTTGACAGGGTTTACGGAGTACTTGTAGCAAAAGTATTAAAAGATAGTCCCGCGGATAAAGCCGGACTTCAGGAAGGCGATGTAATTTTAAAATTTAACGGTAAAGAGGTTTCAGATGTTGAAAACTTTCGACTAATGGTAGCACACACTCAGCCCGGCGAAGTAGTCACGCTCGAAGTGGTCAAAGAGAATGGAGTAAGGAAAACTCTGAAAGTCAAAATAGGTGAATATCCAAATGAATCACCGAAACAAGAAGAACAGGAAGACATTTCTGAAAGTGAAGAGGCTAAAAATCCAGAGGCGAGCTGGCTTGGAATGACCGTAATAAGTACAGAACTGGCAAGACAATACAATCTTTATTCCGGCAATGAAGCAGGTGTCGTTGTTAAAAGTGTGGAGCCTGGCTCCGTTGCAGACTTTGCTGGAATCGTAAGAGGTGATCTTATACAAAAAATAGGCGAGTATCAGATCAAAGATATAAGTGATTTTGTTAAAGCCTCAAAAGCGTATAAAAATGCACAGGGTCCACTCAGGTTTAAAATCTTGAGAAATGGAATGCCCATTTTTATAGCGGTAACAGTGAGATGATTAGATACCCAAAACACGCAGGAACCTTTTATCCCGACACCCAAGAGGAGTTAGAGAGATTCTTCAAAGAATTTGAAAATAAAAAGATTTCCGCTAATATAAATTTCAATGTTACAGGTGCAGTAGTCCCACACGCAGGATACATCTATTCGGGCTATACTGCATACAATACATATCGAAATATTTTTGATAAAAACAAGTATAAAACTGTTGTGATTCTTGGGCCTTCCCACTATGTATACTTCAGGGGTATAGCGGTTTGGCCGGAGGGAAAATGGATTACACCCCTTGGAGAGGCAATCATAGACTCGGAAAGTGCCGAGAAAATAATAGACGGTAAAATTTTCATTGAGGCTCCCGAAAATCATTTGAAGGAGCATTCCATAGAGGTCCAGGTCCCCTTCATTCAGTACTTATCACCCGATTCAAAAATCCTTCCACTCCTTGTGGGCGAAATGGAACGCGAAAAAATAAAAGAAGCCGGTAAATTTCTTGCAAAAACACTAATCAGTACCCATAAGATTTTAATAATCGCAAGTTCTGACCTCTATCACGGCTATTCTTACAGAGAATGCCTTGAAACTGACAGGAATACCATTTCCAGAATCTTAGAAATGGATCCAGAAAAATTTCTGGAAGAATCTGAAAAAGGTAACATAATGGCCTGTGGTGAGACAGGGATTGCTATTTTGCTTTATGCTGTGTCAGAATACCTTGAAAATCCACAAGTACAACTCATCCACTACACAAATTCGGCTGATGTTACCGGAATAAAGGGTGGATACGTGGTGGGTTATGCAGGTATAGTTATGGGAGGATAAAATGGAAGTACTAAACCTGACACAAGAAGAAAAAAGGACATTGCTGGAATTAGCAAGAAGGTCTATTGAAAATAAACTAAACAACCTGAAAGACCCTGCTTTAGAAAATCCCACTCCTAATTTGCTAAAAGAGGTTGGGGCTTTTGTTACCCTCAAAAAACACGGTGAACTTAGAGGTTGTATTGGTTACATCACAGGCATCAAACCTTTGTGGAAGGCGATTGTTGATCTGGCAAAAGAATCTGCTTTCCATGACCCTCGCTTTCATCCAGTTAGAAAAGAAGAATTGAAAGATATTGACATTGAAATTTCAGTTTTAACACCTCTTGAGAAAATAGACGACATCAACAAAATTGAAGTGGGAAAGCACGGGATATTAATTAAGAGAGGGTTTTATCAGGGGTTGTTGCTTCCACAGGTCGCAGTGGAAGAAAATTGGGATAGAATTACCTTCCTGGATCACACCTGTTTGAAAGCGGGGCTCTATCCAGGATGCTGGAAAGATGAAAGAACGGAAATTTATATTTTCGAAGCTCTGATTTTCAGCGAAAAAGACTTAGAATAAAAAGTTATATCCTGCCCTGATTTTGCTCGAAACAATGAGGCTTTTTGAATAGAATCCTTCTACAAAAAATTCACCATTTTTATAAGGTCTTCTCATTAAAAAATTTAATCCATACCTTTTTGAAGTTGGAACTACCATTGGGAGAGTAATTTTTAGATTTATGGGGTAAATCAAATAAAGAGATGCTGAGACCTTTATTTTATCAGAGCTTTTAAAAATGTTACCCTCTAAGTGCAACCCCGGGAAATTCAAAGTTTCAAAACGTGTATAATCCCATCCTGCCGTCAATGTGATGAAATCGCGTGCAAAGGTAAAGTAACTGCTCCAAACCGAATAATTAACGGGCGCCTCCAGGTAATCTCTGAACTTAAGATTCAAGAAAACCGACATAAAAAGAGGAAACTTAAGATCAAGCTCATTACTTTCGGTACGACGCCCATTTATGACGTTGGACAAGTTCTTTCTCAAGCTCTGCCAGATTAACTCAAATTGGTTCTTTCGAAAATTACCAGTTATAACAGTGTTATCTGAAAGATTAGAAAGGACTCTCTCAAATTGCAAAGAACCACTAAAACTGTACTCAAAATTAGCCCCAAAGGAGTATGACTTCTGCAGAATGGTATCCAAAACCCCAAGAGAAATCAATTCCCTATCGTATCTTCCATTCACGTCCGGAACGAAAAGACCTGTACCTTCGTCATAATTAAACATTCCCATGGGCGTCTTGTAATACCTCTCCTCCTGGAGTGGCAATAATGCAGGTGTCAGAGAAAAAGAACCATTAATTGATAACCAATCCGTAAGCTTTGTTGTACCGATCAACCTGTAAAGAATTGAGGATTGATATTCAGGAAAATAGAACAAATCTGCAGAAAACGCGCTCTCGCCATCAATATGATCAAACCCAGCCCTTGAAAACCATAATAATTTATTATTCTTGCTATCGATACTCGTACCCAAAAGATAATTAAGCCCCAAAAGGGTATCAGACAGAAAAAGCTTCACATTATTGCCCCTTGAGACCAACAAACTAAAGGAAGGCAACTTTTTTAACTGTAAGCTTGCAAGCGCTTTATAATCCACACTGCCATTGCGACTCAAAATTCCTCTTACATAAAAGGGACCCAATCTACTCTCAAGAGAAGACAGGAAAATCCTACTTCCTCCAGCAGATCTAAAGGAAGCATTTACAGAGGTTGCAATTTTCTTTAAATCGAAAAAAAGGTCAAACTGATTCCTGAAACTGTTAACTTTATCACCCCATAAAGGATCTATCTCCTCATCAAAGGTGGAAAAGTTAGGACTACGATTCCGCAATTTTACATGAAAGTTGGCAAATTCCGTGTAAAAATCACGGCTAAATTCAAACTCGTACCCTATATTATCATCGTCACTTTTCGTACTTAAAGTGTTTAAATCTTTATAACTTAATCTCCCGGAAAATTTGAAAGAGCCGTTGTAGAGGATTTCTCCAAGAGTAATAAGAGATGGCGGGACTAAATTCAACTCTGGCTCGTAAAAACCATTGCCTTTTCCCACAAACCTATAACCCCCTAAAAGGTTATCAAAGATATAACTGCCTTGCCCTTCTCCTACAAATGAAAAATAAACTTGGTAATCGCCCCTACCCTGCCCTACAAAAACATAAATTGAATCTTGCAATATGTAATCGCCCTTTGTTGTTTTAATGCCTCCCACATAAGTAAAAAGAGCACAAGAATCACCTGCTTCTCTAAAATACTCAAGTATTTCCGAAGGAAGGCCTGAATAATGTTCCTTTGTTGAATTAAGTTTCTTGAATTCAACATTTATATTGCCAAATTCCCCCTTTACGCCGGTTAAAAGCGAAGGTGAAGATGAATAGGTACTATATTCTACATAAATTATGTCACCAGGCAAAACTTTCAAATCCTTCAAATAAAGGGCACCTGAAGAATAATCAAATGAGTAACGTGTTTTATCCAAAATGGAACCATTCAAAAATACCCGAACGGATCCCGGTACAATCAAATAGCCATAATCAACGAAGTAAGGCCCCGGGTAAAAATCTCTATACTCAATAATCTTCTTCTTCCTTGTCTGTTCGGTACTTCCATAAACCACCTTAAAATTTTTGTAAATCCCCTCAAAACCAAGTAGTTTTCTTCCCTCGTAGTAAAACTTTCCCAGGTTAAGCCTGAACCCTCTAACATCTTCAAAGCTTAAATATACTTCATCAACATCTTCAACGGATTTGCTGTAGTAATCGCTCCCATAATAAGTGTAGTCATCTTTTAAACGAGCATTTAGGAATGTAGTTTCAGAAAGTTTACCCCTTAATTTCAAATCGAGGGATTGTGAAAGGTCGAAGGTAAACCCTTGAAAGATAACAAATACTCCTTTAGAACCTTCAAAATCAAAACTACTGCTGACAGTATCAGTAAAGACCTCTCCCAAAACTAAATTGGCAGAAGTATCCTCAACCACCCTCGGGTTTGTAAACCTTAACGTATCACTTACAAGAAATATTAGGAGAAAAAACACTTACTTTATATTAAGCACCGCTTTTATTATTTTCTCATCTACTCCAAACTTGGAGAGGAATTGCTCTCTTTCCTTTTTGATTCTTGCAACCCACTCATTATATTCATTCAGCCGACCCTGTTTTTCGTAAAGTATCCGGGGATAGAGGATTTCGGGTGGAACCTTCTCCAGAAGTCTACTATTCTCGGGTGCATTAACATCCACAATTAAATACCCAAAATCTGGATCTTCTTTCCATTTGATTTCATTCCTGAACAGAGCTTCCAACATAGCTGTAGAGTGGGATATCTTCACTTTCATAGCAATCCCCTTTTTCTCATCCAGCTGATCTCCACCTACATACCCGGTATTCATCATCCACGTTACAAATCCTGTATTTCTGGACATAAGCTCCCTGAATCTTTCGGCCTGAAGCTTATGATTGAGAGGGAAAAAGGGCTGGGTAAAGGGAGACCTTGTCTTTCCTCTTTCCTTTCCCGCTGCTGAAGTCTTTGATGTTTCACCAAGCATAAAGTAACCAGCAGCAATCTCAGGATTAGGGAACAGAACTATACCGGGGGTTGCCGCGTCCTTCCCCTCATCACGATTTAAAATTCCAATATATTTTAAAGGCGGAAGATTATGCAAATCAGCAACGTTATCAATTGTCTTCAAAGGAATGATGGACCTGCCATTTTGAGTCCAGACAACAAAGTCCCAACCATCTTTGGGAATACCATATTCATCAACAACATCTTCAAACTTAACTTCCCCATTAATATACGCATCAATGTTAGCTGGATCGTTTCCCGTAAGTATAAAAATTTCCCTATATCTTCTAACCTCTTCGGGAGTTAGTGCCTCTTTTGAAAAGTCATAGGTTCCATCCTCATTCATATAAACGTTTTCAACCCATGCGGAAGGGTCAACAGTACCTTTATAGATTACAGGCTCTGTTTTTTCTGTTAATCCAAAGGTTTTCGCAAAACACCCGTTTTCTGTTATAGAGTAAGAGCCATCAGGCCAGAGCGTGATCATATCGTCCTGTATGGGCATAGAGTGTTCACCATGTTTTACAAAGGTGGTAGTGGTCTTACCCGTTCCAGAAAGTCCGAGGATAGCTACAGCATAATCTTTTCCATTTATCCTGACAGATTTGGCTCCTGCGTGTAGAACAAGTCCACCTCGTAAGTAAAAATAATGGTTAAGCATCCTTAAAATTCCCTTTTTACTTTCCCCAAAATAGTCGGAATTTATCACATAGGTCACATAATTATCAAGATCCACAAGAATGGCCATTTTTCCTGGAAGGTCATTAAGTTCAAGTCCAGGAGTGTACACAACTTTAAATACCGGTTTAAACTCCTTTTCGACCCAGTCGGGACCCTCTATTTCTTCGCGTGAAAACATCATAACCTGCTGCATACCAGCAACATTAGCCGCCTCCATAGTATAAAAAGCCTGTATAGGAACTGCGGTCTCTCCAATCCCGTAGTACCCCTGAATCTCGATCAGTTCACCCTTGGATTCAATAAATTCCCTTTGAAGATTAATATATTTCTCTGCCCTTTCAGGACTCATGACTGCTGAAGAGAACTCCGAAGCCCTACTTTCATCGGCGATGATGTATGTAAATTTCTCCATTCTTGCCTTACGCAGTGTTATTCTGTTAATATTCCCGTAAGCAGAAACAAGACAGGTAGGAATGTACTTCAAAGCCAGTTCTCTCAGTTCCTTTTGAGTTGGGTTTACACGATACTTAACATTAAAAGGCTTATCCTTTTGGGCTATTATCTCTCTGATTGACATCTCCATCTCCTTTTTACAAGACAAGGTCCTTAGGAACGTAGGTCAAATTAATGGTATTCCCATTCCCATCTATGTAAAGGGTATCCTCAATCCTTATACCAAAACCCTTAGAAGGATAGTATAACCCTGGTTCAATGGTGAAAACATCACCTTTTTCAAGGGTATGTTCCGAATTCAAGTTTATAACCGGTAACTCATGAACATCAAGGCCTACACCATGACCAAGACTGTGAACGTATCCTTCCTGAGCTTGAGGATTCTTCCTGAGTGTATCATGTCCCTTTGACTCAAAGTAATTAACAACAAGCTCCTCTAACTCTTTGCAAGCCTTACCTACCGTTGCCTGTTTAACCGCCTCTTCCTGAATATATTTAACCTGTTCATAGGCATCAATGACTTCATTGGAAGGTTCTCCGAAAGAATAAGTTCTTGTCATATCAAAGTAAAAACCACCCCCGTATTCCTTCGGGTAGATATCGAACACGACCGGTACACCAACCCTAATGGGCTCTTCATCATTTCCGTGATTATGAGGCACTCCACCATCCCTTCCTTGCGCAATAATCATCCCAGAAGAATCAAGTAGCCCCCTTTTAATCAGCTCGTTTCGAAGGAACACCCTCGCCATGCCAATGGTGAATGGGTTCCCGTTATCCTCAAGATGGCCATTTACCCGTTTCAACCCCTTCAAGTAATTGATTAAAGTCAGGAAAGCTTCCTGAGTTCTCTCCGCAACAGACTTTATTTTTTCTATCTCATCCTCAGTTTTTTGACGCCTTGCGCTGTACACTATATCTTCTTTTATAGGTGGAAATTCAATACCCTTAAGTTCCGATGAAATTTTCTTGAAAACTTGAAGGGACACATTATTGAACCTCTCACCCTGGAAATAGATTTTACCCTTTACCCCAAACTTTTCGAAAATTCGTACATAGTAGGAGAAACCGCGTTCAACAGGATCTTTAATTTGATTCAGCTCTCTAAGATTTAAAGAAGAAAAAGATACAAGATTGAAATCCGTAAGATGCTTAACGTTATCGCGCTCCATATCAATATGTACAAGAATCGGTAACTTTCCTCTTTCCTTTAGAAAGATACCCGAACCGATATGTGCTCCGCGGGTGAGATAGAAAAGGGAGGTAGCAGAGCCACTCCCTTCAACCACTACCCAATCAATACCATATGCAGCCATTAAAGAATCAATTCTTTCCGCATTCATGGGATAATATTAAATCTAAGTTCTTGAATAAACAAAAATCAGAGAACAGGCCTCAGCAAATCTTTCAATCTTTCAACAATTCGGGTATTATTGTCGCCTTCCATATAAGTTGTGATACTTGCTGAAAACTTAACATTTTTGCAGGGAGGAAAAGACCCGGACCGTAGAATATTTAAAACCCTCTGATAAACAACATCAGTTCCAGTTGAATTTGTGAATGGAAGAAGCACCACAAAGGAGTTGTTTGATAATCTCCCACAAATATCCGCTTTCCTCAAATTTTCTTTCAATGTCTTAGCAATATTGGACATTGTGGTCTCTACCTGATACTTCCCATAAATGTTAACGAGTTTTTCGTAATTTTCAACACGAATCATGAGAACAGAAAAGTCAATTCCATAACGTTTCGCCTGTTCGCATTGTACATCGAGCATTTCCCTGATCAGTACCTCACTATATGTCTGGCTGATCAAGTCTTTGTAAGACAATGCTTCGTACTGTTTCTTAAATTCACTCTTCTGATAAACTAATGAATAATAATATGAAAGAAATACAAGTAGATTGTGCTCCTCGGAATCTGGTTCTCTTAACTCGTTAAAGAACAACACGCAAAGGGAATCAACAAAATCCTCTTCAAAGCCAAAGGGAATTGCCCATCCAGAAACGTACCCTGCTTCAATTACAAGTTCTTTTAGACTTCCCCATCTTTGCTCTTCATTATTTATAATAATCGGCATTCCAACCTTTAAGTAAGATTCATTTTCAACTTTGATTTGTATCCTATCCCTCAGCACTTTATAAGATTCATCGGTCCCATAAACTATAAAAAACCTTGAGAGCTCCGTTCTGCTTCTTCTCAAAAGTATTGCACTTGAAGCGCCAAAAATTTCACACAGAGTTGGAAAAGTAGTAGCGACAAACTCCGGGAAAGTCGAAATCTCCAAAGAAACCTGGAGCAAATCTCTCAAATTTACAATTACTGAACTACTCGGACTCTGCCTAAGCTGTTCAATCTTGTACAGAGAAAAGACAAAGAAAACAATACCCTCAACTTCGTACTTCTGGGAAATAACTTTGTAGAACTCTCCCTTTATGCTTGTATCAATTACAAGGTCTTCGGCTATTTCTATTTGCATTATCTCTTTCAAATTAAGACCTATTAAATCATCTCTTTGAACATCAAAGAGAAGTGCAAAGCCGACAGACGCATCGAGAATATTCCCATTAAAGTCCGTCAGGACCATGGGAAGGGGGTTTGCACCGAAAGCGGTTTTGTATAGTTCTCTTTCAAACATAAAAAAATTATAACTAACCAGTTCTGTTTTAGCAAATTTTTTTTTAAAAATTGACTGAATAAGCGATTAAATCTATAATTTAAGCAACGCGGAGGGTTTATATGTTTAAAGAGGATAAGGTAAAATGGTTAGTTTTTATTGTAATCGGTTTGTTCACATGGTTCATATTTTTTATGACCACCGCCCCCACTATTGTTTTCTGGGATGTTGGTGAATTCCTCGCTTGCTCCGTAATATTCGGAGTTCCACACCCACCAGGAACTCCACTCTATGTGTTATTGGGAAGATTTATGACCATTCTTCCCCTTCCCGTTGATGCAGTTTATAAAATCCTTCATCCAGGAAGCTATCCTGTAAATGCAGTATTGAAAATAACTCTTATAGCTATGCTTACCGGTGCTTTAACAGCAAGCTTTATCTACCTTATCCTCTATGACCTCATTAAAATGCTTTATAAAGAAACACCGCCGCTTTTTGCCCATATAGCCGGCATTTTTGCCGGTTTAATGGCCGTGCTTGCAAAAGTAAACTGGGAAAACTCGATAGAAGCAGAGACTTACACCCCTGCAAACTTCATAATAGTTTTTCTAACGTGGCTTGCATTGAAATGGTATAGAGAAAAGGATGATCCTGCCTCAACAAGATACCTAATATTCTCAGGTTATTTACTAACTCTTGGCATTGGATTTCATCTTACCTCCTTTGCCTTCTTTCCCGCACTGTTGTTATTCACTTTCATTGTAAAAAAGGAACTTTACTTGGATAAAAATACCATTGCTCTTCTCGGAATCACCTTATTCCTGCTTGCATCACTTCAAATCGCATATGAGCCTTCTACCCTTGGTATAGCCGTTTTGGTGCTCGGTGTAGCTTTAATGGCGTACTACATCCTAACAGAAGTATTCAAAAAATTTAAAGGCGCCGAAATCCCCTATGAAATAATCTGGATAATACTCGCCTTGGTATACATAGCGGGCCTTGCTACTAAAAGCCCGTACCTCATCATTGGAGGTGCACTACTTATAACTGCTCTGTTATATTACGAAGCAAAGCTCTATAAAGACTGGAAGGGGCTTGCTGTACTCTTTATGTTCCTGGGTTTTGTGCTTGAGATTACCATGGTGTTACGGGCAGTTCATAATCCCTACATCAACGAGGCAGATCCTTCAACTTTCAGGGCCTTCATGGATGTACTCACAAGAAAGCAATATGGTCCGATGAACATGTTACCGAGGAAAATCCCCTTATTTGATCAGCTCAGAAACTATTGGGTTTACTTCAGCTGGCAGTACCAACATCTATTAATTCCAATAACTGTTTTGGGAATATTTGGTATAATTTCACATATTTCAAAAGATAGAAAGACTCTTGCACTGGTGGGATTTACCTTTCTAATCTTGAGTCTTGGTTTTCTCTGGTACCTTAATTTAAAAGACTCTCCATCCCAACCAGTAAATCCTTTAAATCCCACAGAGGTTCGTGACAGGGATTACTTCTATTCAGGAGCCTATATATTCTTTGCCCTTTACGCAGGCTTCGGTCTATTTGAGATTTTACGACTAATTTACGAAAACCTTAAGAAAAATTTACTTGTTCCTTCGCTATTCGGCGTCATAGTTACCGCAGGAGCGGTCTTCGGACAAATACACGTATATTACCCCATATTGGACCGTTCGGGAAACTATCTTGCAGAAGATTACGCATACAACCTGCTCATCTCACCAGGGTCTAAGGAAAAGTGTGTACTCTTCACTAACGGAGATAACGATACCTTCCCACTGTGGGCGAATCAAACGGTATTGGGAATTGGAACTAACGTAATAATAGCCAACATGAGCCTTTTAAACACCAATTGGCATATATACCAGTTGAAACATCAGGGGGCTCCGATTAGCTTTCCCGATTCAGTAATAAAACAGATGCCCCCTATTTTTGTTACCTTAGAAGGAAAAATAATGTACCTTGTCGATCTTATGATTAGAGACCTAATCGCAACTTCCGCTGGATATAGAACGACAGATTACGTCACTTACAATCCATCCAGAGTTTTTCCAGGATACAACTTCCCTAACATTGACATCAAAATACCCAGGATATACCTTGCAACTCCCCAAGAATTTGCCCAAGAAGTGATAGAAAAGGCGGACACCTTTAAGATGCCCATTTTCTTTTCTATGACTGTTTCTCCAGAACATTACAAGGGATGGAATGAATACCTCAGGCTTGAAGGTATGGCAATGCGCGTTATGAATAAAAAGCAAGAAAATCTTCCTGAAATCAAAGAAGGTATCGATATAGCCAGAACCACCTATCTTTTAAGGGCCGGGATGCCATATCAAGAATATATAGAAAAATTTGGCGAAAAGATTCCCCCAACGGAGACCTTTAGATACAGGGGCGTCTTCAACTCGAAAGTTTACAAGGATGACAATCAGGAGAGGATGATCAGGAATTATGCAAGTGTTACATTTAGAACTGCACTATACTATGAAAACAAGGGGATGTACAAAGAGGCGAGAGACGAGTGGGATTTCGCAAGAACTTTTCTCAAACAAATCAGATTGGATGAGTACGCGGTTACAAGAGAACTGCCATTCATCTACTACAAAATTGCAAATCTTTCCTACATTATCGGTGATTACCAGAAAGTAATAGAAGTAATTGATGAGATTAATGAAAAGGTTCAGTATTCTCCATTTTATAGCATAAAAGGTAAGGCTTTAAAAGAATTGGGGAACTTTGATGAAGCGATTCAAAATTTTGAAGTTGCAACACAACTTAATCCACAAGATACTCAATCATACGTTGAACTCGTAGAACTTTATATGAAGAAAGGTCAAAAAGAGAAGGCCCAAAAAGCCTTAGAGAGTTTGTTGGGGATAGATTCAACAAATAAATGGGCCCTTGAAATGAAACAAAAGATTTTTTAGGAGGTAGATATGGCTCACGCTTATACTCCGGGTTTGAAAGTTACAAGAAGAACAATTTTAAGAAAAGAGAGAAGATTACCCTTACCGGGTGAAGTGGTTGTAAAGGTGGGAGACAAAGTTTCCGCCGAAACTGTGGTCGCAAGAACAGAATTACCAGGTAATGTGCAACCTATAAACGTTGCCGGCCTTCTCTCCATACCTCCGCAGGAAATAAACAGTGTGATGATTAAAAAAGTGAACGACCCTGTGAAAAAGGGTGAACCTATTGCCGAGTCAAAAAGTTTCTTTGGACTTTTCAGAAATACCGTTACATCACCAGTAGATGGATATATAGAAAGCATTTCAAACATTACGGGACAGGTTATCCTCAGAGAGCCACCGATTCCAATAACGGTAAATGCCTATGTTGACGGCACAGTAGTTGAAGTAATCCCAAATGAAGGTGTAGTGGTTGAAACAACTGCAAGCTTTATTCAAGGAATTTTCGGGATAGGTGGAGAAACCATAGGGGAGATCATGGTAGTCGTGAATTCCCCCGAGGAAGAACTAACAAAGGACAAAATAACTCCAGAAATGAAGGGCAAAATTCTGATCGGTGGAAGCTATGTTACTTCAGAAGCCTTAAAAGAAGCAGTAAAATGCGGAGTAAAAGGAGTCGTAGTTGGTGCCATCGATGACAAGAATCTAAAGGACTTCCTCGGTTACGATATTGGAGTAGCCATAACCGGTAACGAGCAAAAAGGAATTACCCTTATGATTACTGAGGGATTCGGTAAGCTTCCAATGGCAAAGAGAACCTTTGAACTTTTCCTTGAACTTAATGGAAAAAAAGCTTCAATGAATGGAGCGACTCAGATCAGGGCTGGAGTTATAAGGCCAGAGGTAATTGTTGCAATACCTGATGGGCAGCCAGTTTCAGAAGAAAGCAAGGAAGAGCTCAGCCAAGGTTTGGCAATTGGCACCATGGTAAGGGTAATAAGAGAACCTTACTTTGGTAAAATTGGAAAGGTCACAGCTCTGCCCCCTGAGCTTCAGGTCATAGAAACAGAGGCAAAGGTAAGGGTTCTTGAGTTAGAATTTGAAAACGGCGAGAGAGTTATCGTTCCAAGAGCCAATGTTGAGATAATTGAAGAATAAAGGGATAAAAAGATGCTAAAGAATAACGAACTTGTCCAGGCGAAAATCATTAAAAGAATTGAAGAATCCGCATCCTTTGCAGTTCTTGGAAAAGCAAAAGAACTTGAAAAGAAGGGTGAAAAGGTAATACATTTAGAGATAGGAGAACCAGACTTTAATCCGCCAGAACCTTCCATAAATGCTCTTATCGAATCCTTAAAAAGGGGTGAAACACACTATACTACTGCACAGGGGATAATCGAACTCAGAAAAGCTATTGCAGAATACGAAAAGAATTTCAGAGGAATAAAAATTGAACCAGAACAGATTGTTATAACACCTGGTGCGAAACCAATGATCCTCTTTGCCCTCCTTGCCGCGGTAAACCCTGGCGAAAAGGTACTTTACCCAGATCCAGGATATCTGTCCTATAAAAGCCTGATAAGTTTTATCGGGGCGATTCCCGTGCCCTACAGACTTGACAAGTCAAGAAACTTTGCCATTGACTTTGAGGATCTAAAAGCGAAAATAGATAGGAAAACTACATGTATTATAATCAACACACCCTCTAACCCCACTGGCATGATTCATACACCCGAGGAGCTAACAGAAATAGTAAAGATAGCAAATGAACACGATTTACTTATCATCTCTGACGAAGTTTATTCAAGGATTTACTTTGAAGGGGAAAAGCACCACAGCATTTTAAATTATTCGAACAATCACCACAATATAATTCTGATAGATGCTTTTTCAAAAACCTATGCGATGACGGGATTTAGACTGGGATACGGGGTTGTGCCAAAGGAACTAGTTGGGGCAGTAGTTAAACTCATTCAGAACTCCTTTTCCTGCGTCCCCGAATTCATACAAAGGGCTGGTATTGTTGCATTAAAGGAAGGAGAAGAATTTATAACTTCCATGGTCAATCAATTCCAAGAAAGGAGAGACAAAATTTACAGCATCCTGAAGGATGTAGAAGGAATCCAGATAACTAAGCCAAAAGGCGCATTCTATTTCTTCCCAGAAATCAAAATTAACATAGATTCAACAGAATACGCCAGGTATCTTTTAGAAAACTACAAGGTTGCCCTACTCCCTGGTGATGCTTTCGGCAAAAACGGTAAGAACCATGTAAGAATATCCTTTGCAAACTCTCTGGACAATCTAATTGAGGCAGCAAATAGAATAGCCGATAGCCTCGAAAAGCTTAGAAAAGAAAGGGGGCTTAGAGTTTAATCAAAAGATAAACTACAAAAAGGGCAAATATTACCGAAAAAATATTTATCGCAAAGTAAAAGGAAAAGCTAAAACCGAAAATACCAAGATTAATGTTAATTTGTTGAATACCAACTCTTAATTCATCAAAAACAACCTTTCTTGCAGGACTTTCAGGAAAGAGGTGATACAAAATCTTCCCAACCACACTCCCTGATATAAGTCCTATGAGAATTGCCAAGAATACATTTTTAGCATTTCTTTGGAGTAGCATATGCCCTTTAAAAATGCCGGGGGCGGGACTTGAACCCGCACGGGATTTTGTCCCAGGGGATTTTAAGTCCCCTGCGTCTGCCTTTCCGCCACCCCGGCAGAGGCGACGCCCGGATTTGAACCGGGGAATAGCGGTTTTGCAAACCGCCGCCTTAGGCCGCTTGGCTACGTCGCCGTGTTGAAAATTATAAAAAGGGAACTATGAATAATCAAGGCAATACCATTCTCATTAGAAAATTACTGTTTTACAAAGCCAAACGATGCCGAAAACCTTATAAAAATACAACCTAAACAGAATATAATACTAAACAAACTACTTCTTGACAGGTAAGCATTCCAAAGTTATAATTAGTACTAACAAATAAGTCTGAAGCTGGATACCGTTCCCCTGAACTTTGAGGACCGATATTCAGATTTTGAAAATCCCGCTTTCCCAGTGGGATTTTAAACAATGGAGGAGACATGCTAAGGAGAAAGACAATAATGTCTATTCTCATCCTTCTCCCTCTCTACCTATGGAGTTGGGGTAATGATGTGGTAATAGACGCAATGAGAAGCAGCAGTAATCAATACCCTGCAGGTTACGACATAACCTGGGGAGATAGATCAGATATGGTAGTAGGAATTGGGTTCAACACATCAGATAATACAGCCTACGTTTATCTTTACAATTCAAACGATATGGGAAACACTTGGAATCACGTTGCTACTGCCCAATGGAACGAGACAAAAATTAGCGGGATTCAACTACTTGAATCCCCTCCATATTTAATTGTTCTATGGGTGGGAATGGGAAATGAAATTGCCCTTACAATTCATAATCGAGAAAACCTAAATAATTACATCGGCACAATCGTTACAGAACCAGATAGTATAGTTGATGCAAGAATCGTGTCTTTACAAAAAGGAGACATAAAGAACATATTCGTAGGACTCGTAACCAGAGATACAATATCAAACACGGACATCTTAAAAGCTTACAAGTCAGAAAACTACGGTCCGTTTCAACAAATTTTTGTACAATACTTTACGAACAATTCCAGCTTTCTCTTTCTAAAAGACATGGACGGAGTTATAAAAAACGACACCACTATACTCTATCTTACCCTCGAGAATCTTGACCGCTCAAATAACAAAGCATCGTTATCCTTTAAGATCCTGGCGGAGGATACCTTAGGGAATGTAACAACAAGAGCAATAGGTTATCCGCTTCAATTTGGAAGTCCCCTTAATTCTTCTCTTGGCGTATCAGGTTCTTATGCACTCACCTTACTCCAAACCGATAACGATTTGAAATATGTGTTTGCCTCTGATTATTTCAACCAATCGGGAAGGTATGACTTCCCCTACAATTCAGCCGATTCTGTGGAATGGGGACCCTTTGTAAAAGGGTGGGACAACAATGAAGATAACGGTTTTCACATTATTTTTTCGCGTGGAAACATAACCTACGGCAGCAAACTCTACTATTCAGAAGCAGTAGTGTCGGGCAATACAGTACAATTTTCAAACCCAATCCTTTTATCCGACGAAATTCCTGTTTGCAAAACCCCTTACAATTTTCAGTCAAATTATTACAATCCTAAAATAGCAACTCTAATGGATGAGTACTTACCCGTAGTGATCTGGCCACAAGACTTCTGGCACATATTTTATGGTTCCCCCTTTTACGACAGTACATACTTTGCAATCGATAAAATTGAAGAAGTAAGGATAGAAGAAAAATCAAATCAAAATGCTAAATTTTTCAGTATTAGCGTGCGAAGTGGCATTATAAATCTAAACTTTGAAAGCACTACTGAGAAGGCATTTATAGGCGAAATTTTTAACATTGAAGGAAAACTAATGGAAAGTTTTTATATCCCTACGGGGGTAAAAAGCCTGAATTTAGAAGCCAAAAAACTCAAAAAGGGTACATACTTTTTTGTAATTAAGGACAGCAATTCTTTTATAAGTACAAAAAGGTTTTTAACGTGGTAGTAAAAAGCCCCAAAAGGGGCAAAGGAGAGTCATGAAAAGTATAATGGTCAAAGTAGTAGTAGGTATAGTCCTGCCCGTGCTTCTCTTCGCTTGGGGCAACGACTTGGTCGTTGATACCATGCGAAGAAGCGACAATGAATTTCCTGTGTCCTACGACATAATCTGGCCAAATGACACAAATATGATCATTGCTGTAGGATACAACTATGAAAATACAAGTTCTTATGTCAATCTTTACCAATCAACAGACCAGGGCCAGACAATTACCAATTTCGTAAGTATGTATGACGAGAACAACAAAATCAAAAGTATCCAACTGGGATATTTCGAACCATATGGTATTCTCCTCTGGTTAACCGCTGATGGAAGACTGTGGATGATAACCTTTGATCTACAGACACTCACTTATGCAGGTGCCTCTCAAATCGCTCATAATGACAGTGTTATTGCTGCATTTTTTACAAAAATAGTCAAAAACGATACTTTGACATTGTACGTTGCAACCACCTCCCGAAACTCAAGCTACGATGCAATGAAGATATATAGATCAATAAATTACAGCCTTCCTTTTGAAAAAGTTGATAGCGTGGGTTATCTAAATTCTTCAGCTTACTACACATATAGAGACATAGACGCAATCATCCACAGTGACTCAATTAAAGTATATGCAACTTTTGAGTACTTGGATCGTTCAACAAATGATAAAAACCATTATTTCTGGATTTTCAAAGACCAGCCGGATAGACTTTTTATCTACAATGGTACCCGTAATTTAGAAACAGAGCCTTCTGCAAACTCAAACTACCCATCCTTAGGGGTTGCACCGGGCGGATATTTAGTATGTCTCTACGAAGTAAATGGAGATATCAAATATGCTTTTAGCAACGATTACGGTAATACGGTCGTAATCTACGACTTTCCCTTCGACACTCCTGATTCTGCTGAATCTACACCAGTCGTCATATCCTGGGCAATTCCACCTTACTTCAGAGGTTTTAACACGCTTTTCACAAGAGGTAATAATCTCTACTTTGTTGATGCAAATTGCTCATCCGGGGGTATGAGCTGGGGTACTCCCGTTCTTGTCTCTGATGAACACCCATACTCTACTTACATATTCAGAGAGGTCCAAAGCTACCTCCCCCGTCTCGCGAATAGATACGGTTTATCAACACCAGCAGCCCTATGGGCAAGAGATTTCCAACACTACATGTACCCAATATTCTATTACGATAGCACCTATATTTGTGTGGACAATATGTCGGCAACGGGAATAAATGAAGACGGATACTTCAACGAAAGGTTACTTTTCTCAGTAAACACAATTTCAAGGGGAAAAGTTGTAATAAATCTCGCATCAAAGATTGAAGAAACCGCAAAGGGAATGATATTAACCGCAGATGGCAGGGTTGTAAAAACTTTTGAAATTAAAAAAGATGAGAAAAACTATACAATTGAAACTTCTGAAATACCGGCGGGTATATATTTCATAAATCTGAAGAACAGCAAAACAAGCGGTCTAAAGAAGTTTATAATTACGAAGTAATCTCGAAAAATTCTTAAAAAATCATTATGGCGCCCCGTACGGGGCGCCATAATGATAACCTTCCTATCTCCCGCTTGTTTCTTCTAATCAGTACAATGGAAATGCTCCCATTGAGCAAGAGAATTATTTTCACATCGAATTGATAAATAAGGGAATCCTCTAAAAATTATCCTCGGCTCAAGATCTTTCTTGTTTCGTCCTTTTTTCCTTATAATTTGAATATGAAAAAGCTTTTGCTACTTCTCTTCCTTTTTAGTGCCTGCATTCCAAGAAAGGTCTTAAGAAAAGAGCTTGATATCGAAAAATTCCAACAACACTTAAGAGAGCTGTATGAGGAACTATCTAACTGTGAGGTGAAAGGTAGTTATACCTTTAAAGCCACGAATTTCAACCTAAGTGGTAAATTCAGCATGATTAAAAAAGGAAAAGAATGGATTTTAGTTTTACAAAACCCGATAAATCCATCTATTATCAAAGTGAATGAAGACACTTTACCCATTAAGGACATACTATTTCAAGACTGGGAAAGCTCAAGTATAAAATACGAAATTTTAGGAAATAGCATAAAACTTCATTACAAAGACTCTTCAGTCATCAAAATTGAAACATTCAATTCTCTGCCACACCAAATTTCCTATGACGGCATAACAGCAATCCTGACTTACTCCGAGGGAAAATTAAAACAAATAAAAATCCAATCGGATGAAGGGATACTCGATTTGAAGTTAATCTATTAAATTTATTAAACGCCCCGAATGATTTAAAATAAAACCATGCCGAATAGGAAGAACCCCCCAAAAACCGTTAAGCCAAATAAAAATTCCAGTAAACAAGAAAGTAACGAGATACCCACAGAAAAAATCGACAAACAAGAAAATGCAGTAAAAACGACAGGAAGAAAACTTCTTATAGTGGAGTCCCCAACCAAGGCAAAAACAATTAAAAATTACCTCAGAAGAGACTTTGAGGTTATAGCCTCAAAAGGCCACATAAAAGACCTCCCAGAAAACACTCTGGGAATAAAAATTGAAAAGGGCTTTGAGCCAGAAATTGAGGTGCTTCCGCAAAAAAAGGAAGTGGTGAAGCAAATTCAAAAGAAATCTCAGGAGGCCGAGGAAATCTACATAGGGAGTGACCCTGACAGGGAAGGTGAAGCCATAGCAAAACACATAAAAGAAGAAATAGAAAAGAAAGTAAAAAATAAACCCATTAAGAGAGCACTCTTTTACGAGATCACAAGGGATGAAATCATCAAAGCAATTCAAAATGCGGGGGATATTGATGAAAACAAGGTAGAGGCACAGAGAGCCCGAAGGATTCTTGACAGGTTGGTCGGATATCTTGTTAGTCCATTACTCTGGAAGACAATAAAGAAGGGTCTCTCCGCTGGAAGGGTTCAATCTGTCGCTTTAAGGCTAATTTGTGAAAGAGAAAGGGAAAGGCAAGCTTTTAAAAAAGAAACCTATTACATAATCAAAATACTGGTTTCGAAGGACGGGAAAAACTTTTGGGCAACTCTGAAAACCGACGAGCCATTAAAAGAGAAAGTAAAAGTAGAAGGGATAATCAATTCACTAAAAGACAGAAAAGTTACCGTTTCTTTTTTTGAAAAAAGGCAGTTAAAAATTAAACCCTATCCACCATTGAAAACTTCCACACTGCAACAGGAGGCATCAAAGAGATTTAGGTTCAGCCCTGGAAAAACCATGTCCATTGCACAAAAACTTTACGAAGGTGTTGAAATCGATGGAAAAAATGTTGGCCTTATAACCTACATGCGAACTGACTCACTTAGACTTTCAGAAAAAGCGGTTTCCGCAATAAGAAATTTAATCAAAGAACAATTCGGTACTGCATACCTACCGCCCACACCAATAAACCACGAGACGGGAGGGAAACTCGTTCAAGGTGCTCATGAAGCTATAAGACCTACTCAACCTAATCTGACGCCGGAGTCCCTTATTGGTAAATTGGAAAGTGACTTTCAAAAAATCTATGAACTAATATGGAAAAGAGCTATAGCCTCTCAGGGCAGTTATGCACAGGAAGAGGTAAAAGAATCAAATTTTGAAGTTGACGGTTTAACCTTTGTTGCCCGTGGGAAAAAATTAATATTTGAAGGGTTTTACAGAATTCTTGGTGAAATCCCTCATTATGAGGATATTCCTGAACTCAACAAGGGAGAACAACTGGACATCATTGACGCCAAATATGAAGAAAAGGAAACAGAACCACCTCCGAGATACACTGAAGCATCACTTATCAGAACTATGGAGCATCTCGGTATAGGAAGGCCATCCACTTATGCACCAACCCTTGAAACTCTTTATGAGCGCAAATACATTAAAAAAGAAAGGGGCTATCTGGTACCAACCGAACTGGGATTTCAGGTAAATGACATACTCATTTCTCGCTTTAGAGACATCTTTGAGGTTAAATTTACGGCAAAGATGGAAGAAGAACTTGATGAAATAGAAAGCGGTAAGAAAAAGGCTTTGGAGGTTTTGGAAAAATTTTACACGGGCTTTAGCGAAGACTTAAAATCCTTTGAGGAGAATATAAAGGGTATTAAAGAGGAACTTCAAAGGACCGAGGAGACTTGCCCGCTCTGCGGGTCGCCACTGCTTCTCAAATGGAGTAAATACGGTAAATTTTATGCCTGTTCACGATATCCAGAGTGCAAGTATACAAGACCTGCAGAAGCCAGTGAAGTGACAGACAAAAAGTGTCCAATATGTCAAAAGCCAATGATCCTTGTAGAAGGCAAAAAAGGTAAATACTACAGGTGCGTCGACTATCCAAAATGTAAAGGAATCCTTCCTTATACGCTGGGCATAAAGTGCCCAGAATGTGATGGAGAGATAGTAGAGAGAAAAGCTCCAAAGGGGAAGGTTTTTTATGGATGCACCAATTACCCTGAATGCAAATTTATTACATCTCACAAGCCCGTGGACATTAAATGTTCTGCCTGCGGGTATCCAATCATGCTGGAAAAGAAGGGAAGAAAAGGCAAGATATATCTTGAATGTCCCAACTGCAAAAACAAAATAGAAAAGGAGGAGAAAAATGAAAAAGGTTCTGATCTTTGATTTTGGCGGAACAATAGTGACCGACGAATCCGATGATGTCCTTCACATGCGCTTCTATAAAGAATTCATAAACAGATTTAATATACCAGCACAACCTGAAGAAATGTTTCAATTTCTGAAAGCAGAAATAAAAGAAGTTCTTAAAACTGCTCATGAAAAGTGGGAAAATCTATCCATGGCTTACACAAAGGCTTTGGAACAATTTCTTAAATCCAAAAACATTGAAGTAACATCTGATCACCTTAAAACCTTCAGAGAACTTTACCTCAAATACCACGAGAAGTTTACAGAACCATTTCCCGATGCAGTAGAAACTCTTTTCAAATTGAAATCCCTCGGTTTCCGATTGGCGATAATTTCCAACATTGATAATGAAATAATTGAGCCGGTCCTAAAAAAGCTTGGCATCTATGATATCTTTGAAGTAATAGTAACCTCGGAAGAGCTTGGCTTCGGAAAGCCTAATATCAAAATTTTTGAGGAAACACTAAAAAGACTCGGAATAAGTTCCAAAGATGCCATATTTATTGGGGATTCGTATACTAACGATGTTGAGGGGGCTAAAAAGGCCGGGATGGATGCAATTCATTTTGGAGTGGAATGTAAAAACTGGAAAGAACTATTCGATGAACTTTTAAATAGGGGGGTTAAAAATGGGTGTAATAATTAGAGAAATAGATCCAAATGACAAAAAAGCACTTAAACAGTTTGTAATGTTGGAATGGGAAATATATAAAGATGACCCAAACTGGGTCCCTCCCCTCATAGATGAAGACATTAAAAGGCTCAGTCCCAAACTAAATCCCGTATTTAAACATCAAGAGGCAAAATACTTCATGGCTTTTAAAGACGGAAAGCCCGTAGGGCGCATCGATGCCCACTTTGACCGGAAATACAACGAAATTCATGATGAAAATGCAGGGTTCTTTGGCTTCTTCGAGTGTATTAACGATAAAGAGGTCGCACACAGATTATTTGATGCAGCGATTGAATGGCTGAAATCGAAAGGAGCTGAAACTATTTACGGGCCAATGAATTTTAACACTAACGATGATGAATGTGGTCTTTTAATACAGGGGTTTGACAGTCCACCCGTAGTAGGAATGACATATAACCCTCCATATTACATTGAACTTATTGAAAGCTACGGCTTCCAGAAAGCCAAAGACCTTTTAGCTTACATTATAACAATAGATGATGATTTTATAAATTTCGTTGGCAGGCTTGAAGCACGGCTTGAACCCCTTTCGGAAAAGGCACGTGAATATGGTTTTACCATAAGAAACGTCAATCTAAAAAAACTGGAGGAAGAGGTAAGAATTATCTTCGATATATACAATGATGCCTGGGAACAAAACTGGGGCTCTTTAGCCTTTGAAGAAGAAGAAATAAAACACTTAGCAAACAACCTTAAACAAATAGTGATTCCAGAACTTGCTAAAATTGTTGAGTATAACGGCGTTCCAGCAGCCTTTGGGTTAATAATTCCAGACATAAATCAGGTCCTTAAAAAGCTCAATGGAAGACTCTTCCCCTTTGGATTCATTAAATTTCTCACGGGCTTGAAGAAAATCGACGGTTTGAGATTGCTTGCCCTCGGCATAAAGAAAGGATACAGAAGAAAAGGGGCAGACTCCCTTCTTTACTATCACCTAATGAAAGATGCACTTGCAATGAACAGGTTCAAGTATTGCGAGGTCTCCTGGCTATTGGAAGATAACTATCTTATAATTAGAGCTACAGAGTTTATGAAAGGCAAACCGTACAAAACCTATAGAATATACAGAAAATTTATCTAAACTTAGGGCACTATAATTCTAAGTGCCTTTGGAACGCAATTTACTTCTACAGGTAATTCTCCCCCAAACTCTGAGTCTATGTGGTAATATACGCCTTTTCCAGAAAGCTTAATATTTCTTCCACGATAGATGTCAATACTACCCATCTTATGATGAAAACCCAGAAGAAATCCAAGCCAATGGCTTACATCGTTTATAAAACCAGCCTCTCTAAATATTACCACGTCTAAGAGGCCATCATCGGGAAGCGCGTGGGGAGCCATTTTCATTCTTCCTCCGTAATTCGGAATATTCGCAAGAACAACTTGATAACCAATTCCTAAATCCTGTCCATCAATTTCAACGTAGATTGGAATCGGCATATAATCCGGGTATTTCACAAGTGCAATTACAACATGAGCTGGCGCCCCAAAAGCTTTTTTAAACTCGTGGGGTAACTCTTTTATTGTAAAGCCATCTATTCCCGCACCCAGCATCATATGGAAATATCTTCCACCAATAACCTTACCGAGATCTACTTCCTTCACCTTTCCTTTAAGGATTACTTCAGCAGCTTTCTCCACATTCCTTGAAATTTTTTGGGACATCGCAAAAACGTTCGTTACTCCTAAGGGTAAAATGCCTACCTTCACATCTTTTCCCGCGCAGGCATTTGCCACTTCATTAAGAGTTCCATCACCACCAGCACTAATAATAACAGTTGCTCCGAAATCTATTGCCTTTTCAGCAAGACGAATACCATCACCTGCCTTAACTGTTTCCCATATGTATATATCGTATCTTTGAGATAGTTTTTCTAACACCTGAGTTCGCTTTTCTTTAAACTTCCTTGAATTCCTTGATTCAGGGTTGACAATAATTACCGCTCTTTCCATAGTTACTTCAAAACAATAAATTTACCTCGATAAACAATATTATTACCTTCGATCTCATAGAAATAAACGCCTCTTCGAAGTTCGCCAGCATAAAACTTGTTTCCTACAAATTTCACACTCGCAATTTGCCTGCCAGAGACATTGTAAACACGTCCATAAGCTTCACTAAAGCTTTTATCAAAAACTAAATACCCCCCATCATAAAATGCACGCGTTGACGTTGCAGCAAAGTGTTCTTTAACCCCTATAAACCCCGTATTAGCTAAATAAGCAAAAAGGTTTGCTACATCTTGAGTCCTCATATAGTAAAGTGGAAAGCCAAGATATACAAGACTATCCCCCAGCTTGAAAGCACAAATTTCACCTTCAAAGCCCAAGTTATCACGATAAGAATCAAAATATAAAAGAGGTTCAACAGAATTCGATACATAGGCTTCAATATTTTGTAATTTCCCGTTCCATGAAGGTAAAAGTTTCGAAGCTTCAGGACGAAGCTCTAAACCGTGCAAGCTATTATAAGCGCCTTGAAAGTCTAATGAACTATTTAATTTTACGGAATCCAAAGGCAATCCGAGTAAGTTTGACGGATTTACAGCCTGGGGATAGGCGCTAACTATACCGAGATTCTGTGAATTTTTATATCCCTCTATTAAAACCTTCCCACCCAAAGATAAGTACTCACTTAGAGCATTCTTGTACCTACTTCCCAAGTATTCAGAAACATCATCACTCATAACCCATACTAAGGAGTAAATACCGAGGTCGGATAAAGAAACCGTGCTTACTTGCGAAACATCAATTATATCAAAAGTATCAACACCAACAAAACTTAAGATAGTGTCTACAAAACTCCTTTGCATCTCAGCATTTGGAGCAATTGGGTTACCACTTCCGTCGCGAAAATCATCAATTACCAACACTCCTTCACTTAGAGTTACCGGACGGGCCGAAATAACATTGCTTGAATCACTCTCGTACCCATCTTGATCAACGGCGGTGACATAGTAGTAGTACCAGATAGGAGAAATTGCCGAAGCATCGAGGAACGAAGTGTCAGCAACAGGAGTATCATTAAGTTTAACAAAATTCTCTCCGGAACTCCTATAAACATTATACCCGAGCAGGTCTTCCTCTGTGTTTTTACTCCAGAACAATTGTATACCATTCCTTACAGGTTGAATCTTCGTTAGTATAGGACTTTGTGGAATGGAATTAATCACAATGCTTTTAACAGGCGTTCCAAATCCTTCCCTTCCATTATACTTTGATCTTACGCAATAGTAGTAATCAATGCCAGCCTGGTGGCCATCAATAATTACAAAACTATCAGATGTTTCGGTAACAAAGGCTAAATCTGCGGGTGAGGCTCCCCTGTAGACGGTATAACTAACACCATTTACCGCAACACGAGGCCACCTAAGGACAACTCTTTCACCGTCGCCATAATTTGAAACAAACAGACTCTCTGGCGGTAAAGGTAAAAGGGCATAGTAAAGTGCAGTTGCGAGCGCTATTTTCGTAGCATTGAGCATTTGCAAGGTGTCTAAGGTGGCTACCAAGTCAGTGGTTCTGTGATAGTTAGGATTTAATTGATAGTTTGACTCAATGAGAAACACCCAGGGATAGCCCCTTACCGCAAAAGGATAGTGGTCTGAACCGCCAAAGGGGTTGTAAGTGTACCGATTATTACCCTGCACGTAATTCTCGATCACATATCTTACAACCTGTCCGAATAAACTTAAAGTATCAAGGTTTACATCAAAGTCATACCCATCAGGCGGATTAAATCCCACCATATCAAAGTTCAAAATGCCGTGAAGCGGTAAATTATTTGAAACTATATATTCAGCATATCGGTAACTTCCAATAAGCCCTAATTCCTCTGCAGAAAAAGGAACAAATTGAAGGGTTAAAAAAGGTGAACTTATATTTCTCATAATTCTTGCCGTCTCCAAAACTACCGCCGTACCAGATGCGTTATCATCGGCACCAGGAGCATTGTTCCACGGATCGTTGGAATAGGAATCAAGATGAGAGGTAATCAGAACAAAATCGCTTAAAACCCCGTTTCTCACCCCAACTACATTATTCATCCACACACTATTGTGATTGAATGGCCACATATAACCAAGATCTACGTAATTTTGTATTTTTTCAGCCAAATACTCCTCTGCTCTCCTACAGGAGTCGGTATAAGCAAATCTGGTTTTGAAATTCTCAAGTCTGTGTAATACCTCAAATATCGAATCCGCATTGATCAAACTGAAGTAAGATGTGACTTCCGGGAGATCTGGTATGTAATAATTTCCACTTTTGTAACGGGCTTTTACTACTTTTTCCACTGGCTGATAAAGCACAATTTCATAGGGTGAATAATCAACCTTTTCCAGTTCGCCTTCTACAAGATAAGTTATACTATCCACCTGCTGTATTATTTTAATACCCTGTTTTTCTAGATATTCTGTACCTATCTTCTTGACATCAAGAACAAGATATCTTGGAATACCAAGCATCAGCATAAAAAATAAAATACCCATTCATCCCCCTTTGTTAATTCGCAAACCACTGACTCTAATACTTTCCACCTTTAAAACCGTATTTTCCCCTTAACGGAACAAAACTACAATAGGTAAGTTCCTCACTGCTTAATTTTCCATCTTTTTTAACGAACCTGTAAAGGACATCCGAAAAACCTTTACTAATAGGAATAACAAGCACACCTCCCTCTGATAATTGTTCTTTCAAAGGTTCGGGTACGTCCGGCGCAGCAGCTGTAACTATGATACGTTCAAAAGGTGACATCTCTTCCCACCCTTCAGTACCATCCCCGATCTTAAAGTAAATATTGTTGTAATCAAGCTTCTTGAGAATCTTCTGCGCTCTCTCAGAAAGTTCGGGAATTATCTCGACCGTATATACCTCTTTAAAAAGCTCCGCTAATATTGCTGTGGTGTACCCCGATCCAGTTCCTATTTCTAAAACTTTGAGGTCTTTTGATGGTTTCAAAGCCTGAACCATATAGGCAATCATATATGGCTGAGATATAGTTTGACCAAAGCCTATAGGCAACGGATAGTCTTCATACGCTTCATTTATTAGATTCTCCGGTACAAAAAGATGTCGCGGAACCTTGAGAAAGGCATTAAGGACACCTGGGTGCCAGATATCCCTACCTTTCAGATGTTCCTCCACCAATTTCTTTCTCAAACTTTCGTAGTATTCCGAGTTTTTCATAATCAGTGATATCAATTAAGAGAGGGGAAATGGAAACATACCCCTCTAATACTGCCTCTAAGTCCGTCCCCTTTGATACGTGCCAAAGGGGCTCTCCACCAATAATATAGGTACTGTTTCTCAATTTAATCACCGGGTCTTTATACATCCTTGTGGAAAGCCTTGTGAACTTAACACCTTTTATCTTTTCTAAAGGCAAATTTGGAACATTTACATTCAAAAGTTCTCCATTTAACCTATGGGTAAGTAAAAATTTTGCTACCCTTCGCGCAAAATGTGCTGCAGTCTCGTAGTACTTAGTTTTATCCTCCCGTTTTACATAAAGAGAAACTGCCATAGCAGGAACACCGTACATAGCACCTTCTCGGGCAGCAGCAACAGTCCCAGAGTAAAAAACATCCTCGCCAAGATTTTGCCCCAGGTTTATACCAGAAACTACGAGGTCTGGTTTTCTTTGCAAAACTCCGTAAATTCCTATAAGCACGGAATCTACAGGGGTTCCTTCCACTGCGAAAATGTCTTTCTCTACCTCCTTTAATAAAATTTCCCTTCTAAGAGTAATTGAATGACTGGATGCACTCCTCTCCGAAGACGGGGCAAAAACAACAACCTTTCCTAACTCAAGCATATATTCTCGGAGTATCTTAATACCCTCACTGTCGTAACCGTCATCATTTGATAGCAATATCAGCTTTTTTTCCATACCAGTCCAAAATACATTTTTAAAAATCTTAATGTGTCAATAAACCTATTAATCTTACTTCTGAGCTTCTCGTGATAGTTAGCAGGAATATTAACATAGCTCACCTTTTTACCACTTAAAAGGGCCTTTATCAAAAGTTCAGACTCCGCTTCAAACTTATTAGAACTGAAGTTTAAACTTTCAATAACCTCTCTTCTGTAACCCCTATAACCACTTTGCGAATCCTCTACTTTCCTTCCACATAGAAGAGAGATAGCTAAGGTCGTGAGTCTATTTGAAAGATAACGATCTTTTGGCATCCTATTAAGCTCTCTCCACCTCGTTCCGATGACTATATCACTCCCCTCTTCTATTTTTCTTAAAAACTCGAAAACCAAAGATGGCGGGTGCTGAAGGTCTCCATCCATTGTGATTATCGCGTCCACTTTTCTTTTCAAAGCTTCGGCAAATCCGACCCTCTGAGCAAAACCTTTTCCCATATTCTTCTCGAGGCTTACGTAATTTGCACCCTCAGCTTTAAGGATATCCGCAGTTTTATCTGTTGAGCCATCATTAACAAAAAGGGTAAACTTAAAAAGTCCAAGGTCTCTCAAAACCTTTATCAAATCTCCAAGGACAGTATCTTCATTGTAAACGGGGATAACTATGAGAAAATTAAGCATCGGGGCGAGTGGACTTGAACCACCGACCCCCAGCCCCCCATGCTGGTGCGCTAACCAACCTGCGCTACGCCCCGATGCACTTAAATTATAGGCCTCAACCATTGTTCATTCAAGGAATAAACTTCAAATCAAAGCTTATATTATCGCTCCTTATATACTGTGCATAAGTTGTTCCTGTTATGTAAAAAGTTACACGACCGATTCCGAAATAATTTAACGTATCGTCATACAAAGAATCAATCCTGTAAGCACTCTTGTTGTCAAAAGAAATGTAAAATTTGAGGTCTCTGATCTGTCCATCCTCCATAGGGATAGGAGGATATAATATTGCTTCATAGGTTTTAATTTGTTCACCAGAAGGAGATTTTAAAACCCAGATTATCTCATCGAGATATCCCACAGCAGGTCCCTCGTATTTCACCTTAATGCTAAAAAGCGTAGAGTCCCATGTTATAACTGTGTCTGACCCGCCCAACCAGCTATTGGTTGGGTCACCATCAGGATCGTGAATTCTAATTGAATCAGCAACACTGAAGGAAAGAATCTCAATTTTAGCCTCTTTTGGGGCACATGCCCAAAAAAGAAAAATTAAAAGTACAAATCCTGATAGTAAAAACCGCCTCATATTTCTACTACGAATTTACCATCTCTATAAATTAATTCTCCATCTGCATAAATTTCTCCACCCTTCCGTAGGTCGTAAATCATATCCCAATGGACTACCGACTTGTTCATCCCTCCAGTCTCTGCGAAAGCTCTCCCAACGGCAAGATGAATGGTACCCCCAATTTTTTCGTCAAAGAGCACATTCTTTGATATACTTTTTATACCATAATTCAAGCCAAAGGCAAATTCTCCAAGCCTCTTTGACCCTTCATCGGTTGTCAGAACTTTTTGCAAGAATTCGGAACCCTTTTCGGCATTAGCTTTGATAACAACCCCGTCCTTAAACTCAAGGAAAACGCCTTCTACCTCTTTACCCATGTAATACTGCGGCAAGTTGAACCTAATTTTCCCATTAACTCCATTTTCAAGTGGAGAGGTGAAGACTTCTCCATCTGGAAAATTTTCCTTTCCCGAAGCATTTACCCATTTCCTTCCATCTGTTCTTATTACAAGTTCGGTATCTTCACCAGTTATTCTAAATTCCTTTTTACTTTCGAGAAACCTAACAATTCTCCTCTGTCTATCATCAACACTCCTCCAATACTCAACAGGGTCCTCTTCATTGAGATGACATGCTTCTATAACAAAATCCTCGAATTCTTGGAGTGCCATTTCCGCATCCTGAGCCTGTGCTGGTGTAGGATAAAGGGTAACACTCCAGCGAAGTTCACCCTTTTTGTACCTCTCTTCAAAGATTTCTATCAATTCCTTACCCGCAAGGCTTGCAACCCGCATCTTTTCAGAGTCCACATTTGTTAAAGCCCTGGTGTTTTGAGTTGCCATAATATTCAAGAAACAATGCGCGGTCTCAACTTCCACCTTAGACCAAGGAGGTATAAAACGCAACTGATGCTCCTGAGCGTACTTATAAAAATAATACGTAGAATCAGGTAAACTTACCTTAATTACAGGATGCGCACCTTTTAAAAGTGCCTCTTTGTATAGTTCCAGAAGAAGCGGTTCAGCAAGATAGGATGAACTTATAACCAGGATTTCGTCTTTTTTAATATTCAGAGAGTAATCAAGAAGAACCTTTGCCATCTTTCTTATATATTCGCTATCCATATTGCCTCCCTTAATATTTTTTAGGGGTTATCTCGCCCCTGAGGACCTTCATAACCCCGTATGCCAGTGCTTCCATTTCATTTTCACCTGGATACACTTTTATAGGAGCGATCCAGGAAATGTACTCCGATAAGTCTTTCTGCAACTTCAGGGACTTGGACATACCGCCGGTCAAAATTATATAATCCACTTCACCCTTTAACGCACACGCCATTGAACCTATCTCTTTTGCAATTTGGTAAACCATTCCCCGATAAACAAGGTCTGCATACTGGTCACCTTGTTCTATACGGGAAATCACCTCTTCAAGATTGTCTGTCCCTAAATAGTCGATAAGCCCTCCAAAGCGAACTACCTTATTTAACATCTCTTTTTTGTCATACTTACCTGAATAACAAAGTTCTATAAGCCCTGTAGTAGGCAAAGTACCCGTTCTTTGGGGGCTAAACGGACCACCATCGTTTGCATTATTAACATCTATCACTCTGCCTTTTCTTGTGGCAGAAATTGAAATTCCAGTCCCCAGATGGGCAACGATCAGATTCATCGATTCGTAAGGTTTTCCAACTTCTTCTGCAAGTTTTCGGGAAACATATTTGGTATTTAAGGCATGAAATAAACTCTTCCGGGGCAATTCTTTAAGGCCGGAAAGTCTTGCAACATCATCAAACTCGTCAACAGAAACGGGATCTACAAAAAATGCAGGACAACCAGAAATTTTTGCCAGCTCATATGCAATCAACACTCCAAGGTTGGAGGGGTGGTCTGCTTGAACCCTTCCATTTAAAACATCGTTAACCACGGTCTCATCCACATAGTAAACTCCAGATTCGAGACTTTTAAAAGGACCACCTCTTGAAGCAATGGCATCAATTTCCTTTAATGATATGCCCTCTTCCTCAAGGAATCTCAATATCTCATGGTATCTAAATTCTCTCTGAGAAATTGTATCTGGAAACTTCTTAAGTTCCTCAACAGGATGCCTAATTTCTCTGTACTTCAAAGGTTTTTCATCCTCAAAAAGGGCAACCTTTGTTGAACCACCACCGGGATTAATGACAAAAATTTTTACACTCATATTACCCTCCTGAAAAATTATAATAGAAAAAGCAGGAATAAAGAAAAGCAATTGATTTTTAACGGGTTTTGCTTTAACATAATCTTATGGTGGATGTTTTATGTAAACTGGAAGATGACGACCTCCGATTTCAATCAGAATTCCTTGAAAAGCTAAGCCGAATCGAAGAAAAGGTTATTGCGAACTTTGACATTATATACCATGAAGGAAATTATATTGCGAGGATTTACCTCGGAGCTTCGGACTGGCCAGGACTTGGTGAAACAGTCATAGGCATAGTACATGAGAAGGGATATAACATTGCCTTTGTTTACGGCGTTGTATCTACCGATGGAAAATACGCCTTTATAGCGCTGAAAATCCCCTTTACACCCGATAAGTTAAATGACGTCCGATTCCATTTACAAGAGATAACTGAAGAACTTAAAAATCTTGCCCAAGAAGGAGACCAGATTAAAGCCCGTCTGGTTACAACGGGTATTGAAAAGCTTGAAATCCTGGAAAAAATAAAGACTTCTTTAAAGGATATCGCTTTCCCCGAAGAATTCGAAGAAATTTCCAAACCGGGTGGAGAACTTGAAAAATTTGTGTTCTCCAGGTCTCTTGCATATCTCAGAGAGCGAAGTCCCAAAGTCTTAGCGGAAATAATCCTTGTAGGGCATCGTTTTATCAAAAAACTCCGCGAAGTTGGAATGGGTGTGGAAGTTTATATAAAGAATATTCAAACGGAGAGAGAGGAGTTAACAGGATTAACGGTGGGCGGATTCCAGAAAGATATCAGCATGGATGAGGTTTTCGACTTGATAAAGGAGATTTTTCCTGATTTTCAAAGAAAATTTGATAAAGAATTCATAACGGATGACGGAATCTGCATAATACGATTGGAATTTACCGTTAATAACAGGCCTCTAACTCCAGAAGAGCAGAAGAAATTGGAACAACACCTTAAAACCAACCTGAAGCAGGGCAAAATCAGAATACCTCTTAATATTAAGTTTGGCGGTGAAATCTTTGGAAGGGCCCTTGTGCCTAAAATGGTAGATGAGGCTTTAACTTCCCACATACCCCAGGTGGCAATAATCCCTATTGAACAGGATAAATCTACAGTAACCTTTAGATTAGCAATCGTTGACAGCGACCCTGCAAAGTTTGACACTTTGATAAAAAACATCGCAAAATCCGATGGGTTTGTTTTAATGTCTTTCAGGCCACCATCAAAAATACGAAATGAATATGTTTTGTTCCTTACGGTAAGAGGGCTCGTTTCCTTTTTCCGTTCTGACGTTGAGCTTTTCGAAAAGCTAAAAGAGTTAATTCGTGAAAGTATTGGAAATTTTAGAGACTTCGACGAAGGGTTGAGGACTATTGACAGGAAAAATCTCGACAAAATCTATCAACTTATTTCTAAATCAAACATACCTGACGAACTGGTGAGAGCCTTTTACTTTTCTATTGATGATTTCATAAGGACAACTTTAAAACCCGAAAAAATAGCCGAAGATATTAGATTCGTCTCGAACTGTATCCAAGAACACCTTGAAACAGAAACAAAAAAGCTTTTTGTAAAGGACGAAAAGAATTCCTTCACAATCGTTGTAGTCTATCAACCAGAGGAAAAGATCTTTGACAGGATATTTCCCATTGTTGAAAAATACGAGCCAATTTTGGTCAGATTTGAAATTTACGGACTCAACGTTACATTTATGGAAGTAAACAAGAGGAATATCAAAGAGGAAAGTATTGTAGAAATTCTTGAAAACATAAAAAGGGAGGTATATCATGAGAATTACCATATCGGTAATTAAAGCCGATATAGGAGGATACGTTGGTCATACGTCAGTTCACCCAAGAATAATGGAGGTAGCAGAAGATCATCTGCAAAAAGCGAAGGAACAGGGGATTTTAATTGATTACTTCGTTACACGAGTTGGAGATGACCTTCAACTTATAATGACACACAACAAGGGAGCTAACTGTGGCGAAATCCATAAGCTGGCCTGGGATACCTTCGTAGAAGCTACAGAAATAGCAAAATCCATGAAACAATATGGAGCTGGCCAGGACCTTTTAAGCGATGCTTTCAGTGGAAACATTAAGGGACTTGGGCCAGGCCTAGCAGAAATGGAGTTTGAAGAAAGACCGAGCGAACCCATAATTGTTTTTATGGCAGACAAAACTTCACCCGGTGCGTGGAACATTCCCCTCTTTAGAATTTTTGCAGATCCTTTCAATACACCTGGCTTAGTAATTGACCCAAAACTTCACGATGGGTTTGTTTTTGAAGTGCTTGATGTTTACGAGCACAAAAAAATTTTAATGAGTACTCCAGAAGAACTTTACGATCTGTTAATCCTCATCGGTGCTGCTGAGCATTATATAATAAAGGCGGTTTACAGAAAAGATGACAATGAAATCGCAGCCGTTTCCTCCACCCAGAGGCTTTCAATGATGGCTGGAAGATACGTCGGAAAAGATGATCCTGTTATGATAGTGAGAGCTCAAAGCGGCTTTCCCGCAGTAGGCGAAATCCTTGAACCCTTTGCCTTTCCCCACCTTGTTGCGGGCTGGATGAGGGGGTCTCATTATGGTCCACTGATGCCTGTAGCTTTGCATCAGGCAAATCCTTCTCGCTTTGACGGTCCACCAAGAGTCTGCGCCCTTGGCTTCCAATTAGCTGAAGGAAAACTAATAGGTCCAAGAGATCTGTTTGACGATCCGGCCTTTGATGAAGCAAGGGCAACTGCCAACAAAATCGCAAATTACCTGAGAAGCCACGGTCCATTTGAACCTCACAGACTCGGCCTTAAAGAGATGGAATACACTACACTTCCTGATGTACTTAAAAAAATTAAGAACCGATTCATCGACCTTGAGTAATGTTAAAATACTTGCTGCTTACCGTTCTGGTTGGAAAAACACTATTAATTGGAAAAATTGAAGTAGAAGGAGTCAAGGCTCTATCAAAATCTGAGGTCAAATCCATCCTCAGAATGCGAAGGGGGGATAAGTACTATCCCCCCTTATTCAACTCTTACAAGCAAAATTTACTTGAAGAGCTTAAGGAAAGCGGGTACTTCGACGCCAGAATAATCGAAGAGAGAGTTAAAGAAGAAAATGACAGAGTATACATCTACTTAAAAATAAGCGAAGGACCACGCTATATCCTCAATAGTGTTCAGATTTCTTGGGAAAGCGAAGATACCCTGTTTTTCAGGAAAACAATGAATATTCTATATCTCACAATTCCCCTCCCTTATTCCTCTGCTCTTCTAACCAAAAAAGAAACAGAAGCCTTGGATTTTCTTCGAAACCAGGGCTACCTTAAGGCTGCCATTGAGAGAATTGTCACGCGGGATACGATCCAAAAAAGATGCGGCCTATTATGGAAAATTGAAAAAGGACCACGATATAAAATTGAGAAAATCGAAATTTATGGAAATAAAACAGTAAGAAGGGCCATAATAGAAAGAGAAATAAAGATAAAAGTTGGCCAGTATGTTTCGCCTTCCGCCATCCTTGAATGCATACGGAGAATTTACTCAACGGGACTTTTCAAAACTGTTTATCACACTTATGAGTATCTGGGGGACTCTTCAGTTAAAGTCTTATTCAACGTAGAAGAGAGGAAAAATCGTTACATTCGTTTTCAGGGTGGAGTTTATCCCTTCGAACTCGCTAATATCAATGTGGAATTAGGACACAGGAATCTCTTTGATAACAACCAAAATCTAAGTTTGAGGTTGGAAAATGGATTTGAACTTTTTAACGGGTTTGCCAAACTCTATGGCGAACTGCTCTACTCAGAACCCTATTTTCTTAGTACTCCACTTAAATTTAATCTCAAATCCTTTGGGGGTACATCAAAGGTTGACAGCACTTCCTTCGCAGGATTAGAAACATACCTATCTTATTACTGGACATCAAAAAGCAGAAGTATCGCCGGTTTGCAGTGGAGAAAATTTCTTAAGGGACAATACTCTGAAGGGGTAACCAATAAATTTCTATTTTCCACGGTGCTTGATAAGAGAGACGATCAGTTGTATCCAACAAGAGGGTATGTAGTGCAACTCAACCTCTCCAGAGCAGGTGGGGTATTGGGGGGTGACTATCATTTCAACAAGTACGATATGAGTATTTCTACCTACGTAAAAATATGGAAACCAAAAGGAGTTTTAGCCTTAAGATTTACCAGTGGAAACTTAATACCTCTGTTTTCTTCTACTATTCCAACAATAGAAAAGTTTAAGATCGGTGGAGACGGAACTTTAAGAGGGTATAGATATTCAGAATTTTACGCTATCTCCATTTACCTCATTAACCTCGAACTGCGCTCCACCATAAACTCAAAATATGGTCTTTGCCTTTTAACTGACATATATCCCCAAATTGGTGGCAAAGTGTTCTTTAGCGCAGGCCTGGGATTCAGATATTTTCTACCCATAGGCAACTTGAGGGTAGATTGGGCTTATAACCCTCACCGTTTCAAAGAAAAGGGATATTTAGGCAACTTGTATATAAACCTTGGTGAAATGTTTTAAAAATAAATACGGCCTCTACGTCCACGTGCCCTTTTGCCTTTCTAAATGTCCCTATTGCCATTTTTATTCCGTTACCGTAGACAAAAAGGATAAACTTTTCAACATTTACATTAAGGCACTACAAAAAGAGTTAGAAGAATACAAAGCCTTAGACTTCAAGTACGAAACCCTTTACATAGGTGGCGGGACTCCTAATAGCTTATCTCCAGCGGAGCTAACAACATTACTAAAACTTCTACACAAAAATCTCCCATTAGATGAAATCAGAGAAAAATCCATCGAGGTTAATCCAGAAAATTTAAATCAAGATTTTATAAAGATAATTAAAGAATTTGGCTTTAATAGAGTCAGTATTGGCGCGCAAAGTTTTGTGGACGAAGAATTAAGATTACTTGGAAGAAGGCACTCTGTAAAGGATACAATTGAAGCCTTTGAAAAACTAAGAGAATCGGGGTTTAAAAACATAAACATCGACCTGGTATTCGGATTTAAAGGACAAACGCTGTCAGGATTCCAGAAGTCATTGGAAAATACCTGTAAACTTGCCCCGGAGCATATCTCTACTTACACAATGACCTATGAAAGGCCAGCAAAGGAAAACATGGAATTGAACGATGAAGAAACCATAGTTAAAATGTTTCGTCTAAGGAATAAAATTTTGAAAGATTATGGATACATAATGTATGAAATCTCCAACTTTTCCTTTAAGGGGTTTGAGTGCCTGCACAATTTAAAATACTGGCTAAGGCACTACTACATCGGCCTTGGGCCCTCAGCATCCGGGTTCTACTTAAAAGAAGGTAAAGAAATAAGATACACAAACCCTTCATCCTTTTCACTTTATGCTAAAGGAATTAAAAAAATTGAAGCTTTAAATGAAAATCAGAAACTGCTTGAAGAAATTTTTCTTTCCCTTAGAACCCGCTGGGGGCTAAGGGTGGAAAGCAATCTTATTAAAAATCTTCCCGGTGAACTGAAACCTTTCATAAGGGTGAAAAATAATTCGCTTTTCCTTTCTGAAAAGGGAATTTTGGTGGCAGATGCAGTAGCCCTTAAAATATATGAACACTATGAAGAGTTTAAAAAGAAAGCTGATGTATGAAGGGCTGATATTTAAGGTCTGGCAAGAAGAGTATGAGATTAAGTCTCATACCCTCAAACGTGACATTGTAGAGTTTCCAGAGACGTGCGCCGTTTTGCCTATAGACAATGAAGAAAATGCTATACTCATTACTCAGTTCAGGTATCCGTTAAAAAAGGAATTACTTGAGATACCCGCAGGTAAGATTGATCCGGGCGAAACACCCGAAGAGGCTGCCAGAAGGGAGCTAATGGAAGAAATAAAAATGAGCCCCAGGAAGTTGTCAAAAATTGGGGTCTTTTATCTAACTCCCGGCTATTCAACGGAAAAAATTCACATATTTATCGGCATGGACCTGGAAAAAGCTCCCCTTCCCGAAGACCTTGGGGAGGAAATTAAGATACACAGAATTCCCCTTTTAGAACTTAAAAACCTTATGAATAAAGGCGAAATTGAAGATGCCAAAACTTTTTTGGCCCTTCTTTATTATTTCCATTTTTACTGGAAAAAGTGAAACAGCAAAAGTAAACCCAAATGTCGCTACCTTCGAAGAACTCATTTCAATACCGATTTTAACTGAGGCAGAAGCAATTAATATAATTACTATCCGGGAAGTAAAAGAATTTAGTTCAATATCTGATCTTATCGAAAGAACTGGGGTTGATTCATCAAAAATTGATTATCTTGAGCAAATCTTCATATTTGAGGGTGACAAAAAAAGTCATTTACAAATGCGTTTAAGTCACCAGGTGGAAGGATTCTGCTCTTATATAAAATTTGCCTCTAAAAACTATTTTGCTTCTTCTTTCGCAGATAACGCATCCTGGGGTGCATACCTTGGAAACAGATGGTTAACCTTGGGTAAATTTGATCTACAAATCTCCCCCTACACACTTAGACCGATATTTAACTTAAAGTGCAAAAGCAGTTATAATCTGTGCTTTATTCAACCCATTATTGTCTCTATTGGATTAGAGAAATTTCAAATAGGATTTCCCTTACAGATTAAATCAGCCGATATTCTCTTCTCCCCTATTATTTTCTATAAGGGTAAGGTCTACTGGCAATGGTTTACAAAGAGCGTAGCAAAACCCATTAGGCTATATGCCCATTTATCAACCTTTGATAAAACAGCTGTAGTGAAGATACATTTGAAGGAACAACATACGAACTTTTCGGTTCAAGCAAAGGTTTTAAATAAAAACATACTACTGGATTACAACATATCAAGAATCTTCAAGACAGGAGAGAGCTTTTACCTGAGGTTAAGTAACAAGGAGTCGCGTAATGCATCTTACTTTGAGTACTGCAAAATCTTATCTTCGAGTTGTGCAATAACTGTTGGTGCAATCCTCTCTGGCAAATATCCTGAACTCTATTCTGTTAAAATCCATTCCCGGAGTCTAACCTTACAATATTCGAAAGGGCAAAGAGAGAGAATCACATTAATCACCCTTTTCAACCCCTTTAGATTAAAAATGAATTATTACCCACAAGGCAATATTATAGAATATATGATAATGACAAATTTGGCTATTCATCCCGCACATTTTAAAATAGCTTTTAGTTGGAAAAACGAGAAGATTTGGAGTTTATCTCTGAATATTAATGTAAATGCTAAAAAAAGACAAAGCGATAATTCTAAGGACGGATGACTTTATGGAGACATCTCTCATTCTCTCTGCAATAACTAAGGAAAATGGTGTACTGAAACTTCTTGCCAAAGGTGCAAAGAGATTAAAATCCCCATTAAGGATGTCCTTTGAACTTTTTGCTGAAAGCGAGGTAATTTTCTATTATAAACCTGATAGAGAATTTAACATTGTTAAGGAGGGCAAGATTCTAACACTCTTTCAAGACCTACACATGGATTATAATAAATATGAACTTGCATCAAGAGTCTCGCAATATATACTAAAAAGTTTTCCGGCAGGTGGTGGTGAAGAAATTTACGATGAGTTATTTAATTTTCTCAAATTTCTCAACAACACTAAGCGTCTAAACCCCTTCCTTCACACCTTCTTTGTAGTCAGAAATTTAAAGAAAGAGGGTCTACTACCCCAATTTGAGGTATGTTACAGATGTAAACAAAGAAAAGCAAATTATTTTCTGAGTGAATTGAAAATGCCCGTTTGCAAAAGGTGTTTAGCTAATGGTGAAAACGGAATCCCCATTGACGAAGGAACCAGAGCGGAAGTGAATTTTCTTTTATCGAGAAGCTGGGCAGAATTAAACAGCTTTGAACTCAGAGAAGAAACGAAAAAACTTCTTCTGCTAATCGGAGAAGTGGAATGAAGAAATTAACAAATGTCATTAAAATCATCGTTTCCTTAGGCCTACTGATTTTCATACTAACCCGTCTTGAGTGGAAAAAACTCATTTATGAAATAAAGGCGACCAACTACTTTTTCCTTATACCTGCAACCCTTCTTTACTTTATTGCAATCCTTCTTTCAGCTTATCGGTGGGTAATTTTTCTCAAGCTCAGAGGAATACACCTTAGTTTACCGCAAGCCTTAAAGTTTTATCTTATTTCCATATTTGCTGGCAACTTCCTTCCATCAGGTGGGCTTGACATCGTTAGAGCACTATACGCAGGTAGAGGTAGTAGTGTATCCGTGGCTCTTGCGGCAACCTTCATAGATCGGCTGGCTGGATTTTATGCAATACTCTTCTACTTAATTCTGGCGGCAATCACACTATCTATGAAAGCCAAAACCCTCCTGAAGTTAACGATAATAGGGATTCTGCTACTCTTAGCGTTTAACCTCCTTCTATTTACGAAGCAGTTCTACACATGGGTAAACACAATTAAGAGAACGAGAATAACAATTCCTATCATAAAATTTCTAAACTCAATTTATGACTTTCGCAGTGAATGGCCCGTTATTTTAAAAATGTTCCCCGTATCCATTCTAATACAGCTATGTTTTTCATTGGTTCCCATAGTAATGAGCCCCGGACTAAACGTAAAGATACCTTTCTTGGAAAGCATCCTTCTTCTACCTATCATCAACTTTGTTATCATGATTCCAATTACCGTCTCCGGACTCGGGTTGAGAGAAGGAGCCTTTATAATCCTCTACGGTGACCTCATAGGAAGAGAAAAGTCACTACTTCTTTCACTTTTCTATTATCTTACTTCAATAATCTTAAGTATTATAGGTTGGGTTCTATTTCTCCTTGACAAACCTGAAAAATATATTAAATAGAGCCTCTAAGGAGTTTAAGTCCACCCATTCGTCATTACCGTGAATATTTCCTCCCCTTGGTGCTGTGATTAAAACAGGCATTCCTCTCTCGGAGAAGAACCGACCGTCTGTGGCACCATGCTCTTTGGAGAAGGAAAGCTTTCTGTTGAGCACTTCTTCGGCAATCCTCTTGTATTTTATTAAATACGGATTATCCTGTGGGGTAAAAACCGTTTCACCCGTTGAAATGAGCTCGTATTCTACTCCTTCATATTTTGAGACAATACCCTTTACAAGTTCTTCGATTTTCTTAACAGTAAAAGGATAAACAAAACGAATGTCAAGATACATTTCACCATAATCAGGAACCCTATTGACAGAATCTCCGCCCACGATTTTACCCAGGTTTATAGTATTATGCCAATGCTCAGGATCGCCACAGGGCTCGGGATGAAAGTGTGACTTTAGCTCGGTGTAAATTTGCACGAGCTTGTCAAGGGCATTTTCACCCAAAAAAACCCTCGAACCATGGGTGGCAACGCCACGGGCAACAATCTTAACGTGAAAAACGCCTTTCCCCTCAGTAACCAGCTGGAAATCCTCCCCACCATCGGGGATTATGACAAACTCTCCTCCAATACCTTCTTTTTCAACAAGGTATTTAACTCCATTCTCGCTACCCACCTCTTCATCCGTAGTAAATAAAAAACCTACGTTGGGCTTCTCCTCTTCTCGAGATAATGCCTTAATTAGTTCAATCATAACAGCACAGGAACCCTTCATATCAATGGAACCCCTGCCGTACAAAAGGTCACCTTCTCTCCTGGGTATAAAATCCTCATCCCTTCCATTTACCACGTCGAGATGGCCAACAAACAAGATTTTAGGATGATATGTATTGTAGAAGGAGTAGAAAATAGAAGGTTTATTATTCACAAGATATCTTCGGGAAAAGACGTCTCCAACGCCTTTCAATTCTTCTTCAACAAAATCAACGATTCTCGTCAACTCTGGAATATTCTCACTTACACTTTTTATTTGAATAAGTCTTCTCAAAAGATGCTCTAAAATTTCCTTCATTCAAAAACCTCCTTTTGCTTATTAAATTATAATTACAAGCCAACGGATTAAAAAAATCACACTCTTTTTTATCCATAAGGGACTTTTATGAGATGTTTGGAAGACCGGATTGTTTAGGGCAAATTACTATAAATCTAACTTAAAAAGTCAGTCTTAATTCAAAATTTCCTTTTTCGCCAGCAGAACTGTGAAGATCCTGTTCATTCACCTATTTAAATCATATCATTTTTAATGTGTGCTTAAAACGTATTTCGAGGGATAGCCAAGTTACCAACATAAACACAAGAACAATGGGAATTTACCCTATGCCTTAAGCTATCTATAACGTAAACCTTACTTTATAATAAAACAAAAAGAGCTACTGACAAGTAAAAAGTATTTTTTAATATGATGGCCCGATCGTATACTGCCGAATTGCTGAAAGGGAGGGATAAGTGCGATGCAAGAAGTGTTACAAAAAATTTTCTTAGGTAACAGAGTTTTGGATTACTTTATAGCTTCACTCACTTTCCTTTCAGGCGTTTTAATTATTTTGATACTCAAAAAATTTTTAGTAAAAAGTTTAAAAGTTTTAACAGAAAAATCAAAACTTGCTCTAAAGGATAGCTTTGTCAAAAACATTAAAAAGAATTTGTTACCACTCTCTTATTACGGTGTTTTCTACTTCAGTCTCCGACTTTTAACCCTTCACCCTAACTTAAAGAAACTTCTCGACATAGTGGGAGGAATTCTTTTAACTTTCTTCGGCGTCCGCATACTCCTTCATATAATCATCGGCGGATTAGATTCTTATTTGGAAAAACAAGAAAATTATGAAACAAAAAAGAAACTTTATACTGGACTTTTTACCTTGATAAAGTTAATAATATGGGCATTAGCAATTTTTATCTTTTTAGATAATGCTGGCGTAAAAATAACACCTCTAATCGCAGGTTTAGGAATCGGTGGTATTACGGTCGCTTTAGCCTCCCAAGCAATTCTTGCAGATTTATTTAACTATTTCGTTATACTCTTTGATCGGCCCTTCGAGGCTGGTGATTTCATCATCTTGGATAACTACATGGGAACAGTTGAATACATTGGAATTAAAACAACACGAATTCGCAGTTTAAGCGGAGAGCAATTGATAATTCCCAATACTCACCTTACTAACTCCCGTATTCTAAACTCCCAAAGAATGGAAAAAAGACGTGTGGTCTTCCGGATAGGGGTTACCTACCAAACATCTGTGGAAAAGCTTAAGGAAATCCCACAAATTATTGAAAAAATAATAAAAGCTATTGATGGAACAGAATTTGACCGTGCCCATTTTTCTTCTTATGGAGATTTTAGTCTTATCTTTGAAGTCGCTTATTACATTTTAAGCAGGGATTACAAGAAATACATGGATATTCAGCAAGAAATAAATCTAAGAATAAAAGAGGAATTTGAAAAGCGGGGAATTGAATTCGCATATCCGACACAAACATTATTCGTATACAAAGCCAACTAAGTCAAGGGGATAATCCCATATCTTTTATGCTGTTATAAGCATTTTAAAGTCTCTTGTTTTTTAAAAAAGTAAGATTTTAATAGTCTATGCACAAAAAGCCCAGTCATTTAAAGTATACGATTGACTTAGTCATTTTTACGATATCTTTCTGCTTATTTTCAAAAAACACCAAGATTAACACTAAAAAAATTCAGACTTCCAGAAAATAGGAACCGTCCTTGCAATGGAACGTAGAACGAGAACCTGTTAAAAGAAATTTGCATAATTAGCTGGTGATATTGGAAAGGAGTTTTCGGAGCTAACATCTCCACAGGGATGTTGAAACAAGGAAGGAAGAAACTCATAAAAAACGACTTCTAAATTGAGGCGAACTTTTACACGTGATGCGCAAACTACTATTTTAAGGTAAGAAATTTGATACCGTTCTATGTGTTTTTTACCCTTGAAGTCATAGACTACCATGGAATTACTGAAATTTTTTGTCAGATAAGGAAAGTCTCAAAACCGGGAGTTAAGCTGGAAATCGCAAGCTAATCAAAAAAGATGGAAGCTTCAGTTTAGTAAAACTCTATTAAAATCTTAATGAAAATTTCTACATGTACTCAACCCCTCTATCTTGAAAAATCAGTAAAAGATTTTGACTCGGAAATAGAATAAAACAAGAAATCTTAAACTGTATGTACTACCAGAGAAAATTGTTGCGGCACTTAACCCATAATAAGATTTGATTAAAAAGACTTAGAAAATTTTCTGAGTATAAGTAAAAATGTAGCTTTTCTCAACATATATTTTCCTTTTATACAATCTAAACTTCTGTGCCTTAACATTTTGCTTCCACTCTGTTGAAGTGTTTTCTTTTAATTGTCATAAGAAAACTTAAGATGAGCTGTGACCAAAGTATAT
>CAZZKY010000002.1:0-2345 GCA_964654765.1 uncultured bacterium
AACAAGGGGTGAAGCCACATGTTTTTTACTTAATGCCATAAGCTATCTCTTCGTAATAGGTTGCCTGTTATTAATGAAACTTAACCTCCCGCAGCCTACGAAAGCCTCACACCACATAATAAAGGACTTAAAAGACGGAATAGTCTATATTAAAAGTCATAACGTTCTCTTTTACGTTATAACCCTCCTTGCCGTTGTTAGCTTAATTGGAATGCCCTATACGGTATTATTACCCGTCTATGCGAAAGAGGTTTTAAAGGGCGGCGCACACACTTACGGTTTCCTTATGGGTAGCATTGGTGTTGGTGCCTTAATAGGAGCCTTATTGATGGCTTCAAGAAAAAGCACAAGGGGTATTGGTAAGATAATACCCTTTGCATGTTTAGCCTTTGGAAGTGCCCTTATTCTTCTTTCCTTTGTCAACAATTTTTACATATCCGTCATCTTAATTGGTATAGCGGGCTTTGGAATGGTATCCGAAACAATAACCAGCAACACAGTTTTGCAGATTACAACGGAAGAGAAAAAGCGAGGAAGGGTGATGAGTTTTTATACCCTTGCCTTTACAGGTATGACACCCTTTGGAAGTCTCCTCGCAGGCTGGCTATCGCAGAGTTTTGGAGTTAAAAAAGCCTTTTTAATCAGCGGGCTGGTGCTGATCACCGGGGGACTTGTCTTCTACAGCAAAATGAAAGATTTCAAGGAAAAAGACTACTTTTAAACTTAAAAAATTACTCGTGCAAAATTTAATGTTTTGTAAAGGTCAGATTACTTGTTGTTTTGACGTTCCCGGCTTCATCAAGGTAAAACTCGCCACCGTAGGGATCTACCGGAACGGATTTCAAAAAACCGGTTTTAACAAGTTCCTCAATATTTTGGGGGTTCCTCCCCGTCTTCTCCCTAAAAGCCTCCACAGCCTTTTCTATAGTATAAATCGCCTCTAAAGCCTCTAACCTTATCTTAAGATTCTTCCTCCAGCCTTCGTCTTTCGTGTTTTCCAGCATATTTCTCACAATGCCAATAGCGATCTCCGTCCTACCTGATGCATAGAGCAACTTTGCGGCAAGATGAGCATAAAAGGGTCTGCCAGAAATTTCACTGGCTTTCACAAGATACTGTGCACCCATTTCGTAATCTTTTAGAAAATAGAAGTAATTGAAGCCAAGGTATAAGTAAAAAATCCACCTTTTGGGATAATAATCAATGCCCTTTTTCAGAAACCTATTGGCAGTTTCAACATCTCCAAAATCCCAGCTAAGATAACCGTTAGCAATGTAGTATATATCATAGTAATAAGGACACACTCTTGTCACCACCTCCGCCGTCCTCACGATGGCCTCTTTCGCAAAAAGCGGTGGAGTCATATATTTTTCTGAGAGTTTTCCAAGATAAACCCTTAAAGAGAGGGTATAGTAAAAGGCCTTAAGGAAGCTAAACTCAAAAGCAGACCACTTTTCGAAACCCGGCCTTGCGAAGAGCCTGAAGCTCTCGGATTCTTCTCTTCTGAAATGACCTTTAACTTTCGTGTCAAAAACAAAGTTGATAAAAATCAGCGCAGCTACGCCGAGCAAAAAGCTGAAGATCCAGGTTTTCCTTTTCATCTCAGGTTACAATATCTCTTTCCGTTCAAATAGGACTACAGCAATCCCGAGGACTATAATCCCATAAAGGATGCCGTAAATAACTGAGAAAATAAGAAACGCTGGATTTATCCCAACATTGTATATGAAATTTGTCTTAACATCGAAAAGGGCAAGATTGGGGAAAAGATAGCGCGCCACATTTATAACAACCTTTGAAAATACTGGCATCTGTACTCCCATTCGGGTTCTGAGAAATTCGGCAACCTCATCAATTGTATGGCCCGCTACGTAAACTCCAACTACACCGAACATTGACACTATTGCTCTGGAGGTTAAAGAGATAAATAAAAGGGCAAAGGCCACAAGGATCTGAATTTCAACAAGTAAAAAAATACCGTAGAGGAAATAATACCCCGCATAGAACGGGGCGTCGGGCCTTAATCTTGAGAAGTAATAGATAAAGGGAAATAGCAAAAACAAAACCAGATAAACCAAAAATGCTGAAAAGGCTAAAAAGCCGAGATACCTTCCCATAACGTAATCCTTCCTCTTTATGGGCAGTGAAATCACGTATTGAAGCGTCTTCCTCTCAAGATCAGTCTGGATAAGCCCTAAAATCAGAAAAAGCATAAGAACCAAAACTACAAAGTTGGCAAAGGAAAGGGCAAATCCTGTTAGTATCCTCGGAATTTCAAACATCGTAAAACTGTAAAGAACGGGCATCCCGATCATCGCGAGCAGAAGAAGTACAAGGATTATGTA
>CAZZKY010000003.1:0-5337 GCA_964654765.1 uncultured bacterium
GGTCGTTATTTACTACCATAAAATAGGGGTTTATAAGTCTTTTGATCTTTTCTTGGCACATCTTTTCGAAAATTTTACCGCTTCTATTTTTCCTGGTGTTTGAATCTAAACCCACTTCAATTCCTAATAAGTAGTCATATAAGTCCTTTATTTCGTCAAATAGTGATAAAATTCCAGTCTTATTGCATAATTCTACTATTCTGTTAGCGGTTTTGGGGTTTTAGTTGCACAAGGATTTACGTTTTGTTAATGGTTTACGATTTCCATTATCTGCCTTCGCAAATAGATTAATGCATAAATTATGGTTTATGAAAGTATTAGCCCCTTGGATTTCTTATTTTGTAGGAAATCTGGAATAACAGGCTATCTATAGGTGAAAGGAGGGTTTTTCTAATTTTTCTGAAGTCGAATCTTTCAACCTTCTTAACTTCTTTTATTGACGGCAGTATTATTAGTGCGAATAAGGATCTGAGAATTCCAGATAAAAGGAATACCTGTATGATATTCCCTGCAGGGATGTCCTTTAAAAGGTTGTAAGATGCAAGGTAACCACCGATTGTAGCACCAGCGAAAACCGATAGAGAATTTAGAATGTTGTAATAAGTAACGCAGATGGCGATTTTCTGGCGTGTAACGGCGTCATAGATAAAGTTTGAAGAGGCGATGTTAAAACCTGCCCAGAGGGTTCCAGAAAAGGCCTCGATAAAAAAGAGGAAATAGAAAGCGGTGCTTTTGCTCATCAGAGATGTTGAAGCCCAGATAAGGGGAATCAAAGGTATCATAAAGCCAGTTATTTTTAAAACCTTTAAATTTCCGTACTTGTCACCGAGTTTTCCCCAGTATGGCATACTCAATAAGCTTGTTATGGATGATGCAAGGCTAACAAGGGTGAATTTTGAATAGGATAGTCCAAGGTGTTTTAGCATATAGACTGCGAAGAAGGGGCCTGCAATGGCGACGGAAAACATGAAGAGGTTAACGAAGGCTGTGAATCTTCCAAAGTTACTATGGGGCATTAACTTTATAAATTCCCAGAGTGTAAAATAGTAGGATTTGTGAGATTTGAACGGTGGTTCATGTTGAAGTTTTAGGAGGTAGGCGGAAGTGAATCGGGCAAGCATTGCGATGATAAAGACAACCACAAAACCGACATATGGGTTTACTTTCTTGAACAGGTCCAGCAGGAATCCTGCAATTAGCATTGAGGAAAGGCTTGCGAACCCAACTATTCGATTTCTCTTTCCAAAGTAAGACCCGAGGGATTTCTCATCGACAAGGTCCTTCATCCAGGAGCTCCAGGCTGGTGCAAAAATACTACCTGCTGCAACGAGAAGAGTGTAAGCAATTATCAAAATCACAGGTATTGTTGCAGATTTTTTGTTGAACACGAAATAGATGAAAGCGAGGGATATTATGAGAATCCAGGTAAGTGCTTGAGAGAAGGCGCCCCAGAAGGAAAGCTGTTTGCGAGAAATCTTTTCTCCAAGAATTTTTAGACTTAAGAACTGAATAAGGGCAGAAGCGGTTTGTGGAATAGACGTTAAGAATCCGATAATTTTGTTGTTGGCACCAAGAAGGAGAGCGTAAGGAGTAATGTATCTCAGTCCCATGCCCTCCATTATGGAGGAGGCAACCCCTTCAAAAATACTAATTTTTAATGGCTCTCTTTTTTTTGATTTTTCTTGCATAGAATAGCTAAATTGTAAATTAAGTTGTTCGAATTGCGAAAAATTCGTGCTTTTTAAAGTCTAAATCTTCGATTAGTTATTTCGTTTTCCAATGCTAAAAATTATGTTTTTGTGAAAACGAATTTGCAGGGTTATAATTGTTAAAGGAGGTTGAATATGAGGGGGCTTAGAGAGTTTGAAATTACCGGCACGATATGTTATAATTGTTAAAGGAGGTTGAATATGAGGGGATTCTATATCCTGGTTATTCTTTTAATGGTATCTTTTATTCACACACAAGAAGCACTTATAGTCTCGGAGCCTAAAGATACGGTCCTTGTAAAGTACTTTAAGGACGTTGAAAAGCCGGTAAAAAGGATATTTCAGTTTACGGTGCCTAAACCCGGAAATGTAGTTTTAGGAGTGAGTGAAGATGGGGACATTTATCCCATTTTCTTTGAGAGAATACCTGTTAGAGCAAGAAAACCTGGCTCCACTTATCACGTATTAGGTCAGACTATTCTCGGCTTTAGTGTCTATTCTTGGTCATTACCTACGGCACTTAGCCTCAGCGGAAGATCCGCTGGCGTTGTAGGACTATTAACTCCCTTTGGTTTCTTTACATATGGGATGCTAACTTCGAAATTCAAGTCTTTTCCTGAGGCTCTTGGAGGTTTTTTTGGAGGTGTAACAGGAGCCTTTCATGGGTATTTGCTTTTGGATGACATAAAAGGGGTTTTTCCTGTGAGCCTATCTGAGAACATTTTAGATCAGTACCTTGCAAAGCGTTTGAAGGTTAGTAGTGCAGTTGTTTTGCGAAAGGCATTAAATAGCGGAAATGCATTTTATGAAGCTAATATGCTGAGTAATGTGATCTTGGATAGGGGATTGCAGGATAAAGAATGGAGAATCGCTACTCTTTATTCTATGGTAAAAGGGTATGGAATAATGTATCTTGATAAAGATGACAATACTGCAACCGAGGGGGATGTAATTTTTGAGGGGAAATTACAGCTTTTAGGGGCTGAATTTTTACCTTTGATTCTTTATGATCAGGATTTGGGACGGCTTAAGGCTTTTGCCTCTCTTACCGGGTATATACCGATGTACATTTATTCGAGGAAGCTTTCGAAAAAGTATGACCTTGGATTTGGTGAGTCCCTTGTTATCCTATTTTCTCCTGCTTTAGCTTCATCTTTAGTTGGTGGAATTGCCATTTTAATTAACAATGAGACTTTAACGAAGCAGCTTCCGAGACTTTATCCAATTGTTGATCTCGCGCTGACATATTATCTTTACAATAGATTTAAGAATTAAGCGAGGCTAAGCCACCGCAAGTGAGTTTAAAGGAATGGCAACAGTTTAGAAAGAGCTGAAATAGTTCTAAAAAACTTTAGTGTGTAATTAATTCTGGAAATTCGACCGAAAAAGGACTTCCTTGAGACCTATATGTTATCACATTTTGAATAGTTCATAACCTTAACAATATACTTTATTGATGTACATCTTTGGGAAAAATCCTGTTTTAGAATTGCTTAAGGCCAATCCGCAGAGGGTGGAGAAGCTCTTTATTGCAAAAAAAACTCACTTACCGGAGCCGCTTTTAGAACTTTTAGGGAACGTCTCTTTCCCTGTAATACATGTAGAGAAAGAAAGACTTGACAGGATGTCAGGTAATAAAAACCATCAGGGGATTCTCGCAGTAGTGAGGGAAATTGAATTTACGGACCCTTCGGAACTACTTAGTGAGCTGATTGAAAAGAAGGGGATATTGATTGCCCTTGATGAGGTTCAGGATCCTCAAAATCTCGGGAATATTCTACGTAGTGCTGAGGCTCTTGGTGCAATTGGGGTTGTTGTACCTGCTTTAAGGTCGTCTGGTTTCACCGAAGGTGCTGTTAAAGCCTCAGCAGGTGCAGTGTTTCACCTAAAGCTTGCAACTGTTGCAAATCTTAAGAATTTTCTTATGAGGGCCAAAGATTTGGGAATATGGGTATATTCCTTAGAAGTGGGTGGTATTGATATTTATAAGGCAACCTATAATTTTCCTATAATACTTGTAGCCGGGGGTGAGGACAAAGGAGTGGGTAAAAGTATTCTCGCCTTAAGTGATGCAGTTATAACCATTCCCATGGTTGGGAGGATAAACTCTTTAAATGTAGCATCCAGTGTAGCAATAGCTCTTTCATGGATTAGTGAAGTAAGGGGGAAAGCAAATGATTAAAAACATTTTTGTGAAGGATTTGCCTAATTTAATAGGGAACGAGGTCGAGGACCTTTTTCAGATTAAAGATCTTCAAGACAGAAGTGGTAAAGAGGGTCAGCCCTTCGTTGAACTTACAATTGCAGATGTCTCAGGAACTTTAACAGCAAGAATATTTGACGATGTAGAGGCCTTAAGGGGTAAGATAGAACGCGGGAGAGTCCATCGTTTGAGGATGCAGGTTTACCAGTTTGCAAATCAAATTGGTCTAAAGGTTTTAGATGTTGAAAAGGTTGAGGACTATGATATAAGACATTTTGTCCCTTCCAGCAGCGTAGATTCTTCTAAACTTGAGGAAGATCTTAAGAGTTTTATTAGAAAAATTGACAATCCTCAAATAAAAACTCTTCTCAAAAGGATTTTTATTGACGATGAGGAGTTCAGGAAGAAGTTTTTGCTGGCACCTGCAGCAAGATTTTACCATCACAATTTCGTCGGCGGGCTTGCAGAACATACTCTTCAGATTGCGAGGGTCGCTGAGGCGATTTCGGAACTATACGATGTGGTTGATAGAGACCTGTTAATTGCTGGTGCACTTCTTCACGATATAGGCAAAGTTTATGAAATGGAATATACGCCAGATATTGACTTTACCGATGAAGGAAGACTTTTTGGACATCTCATCATTGGGTATGAATTTGTGAGTAAAAAGATTCATGAAATTGAGGTGGTAAACAAGTTCCCTGAGGAGCTGCGGATGAAAATTTTACATATGATTCTCTCTCACCACGGTGAGTTACAGTATGGGTCACCGGTGAAACCGATGTTCTTAGAAGCTCAGATCTTGCATTTCCTTGATGACCTTGACGCAAAGGCTGATATGTTCAAAAAAGCTTCTGATCTAAGAAGTGAGAGCAATACAAAATGGAGCGAATTTTCAAAACCTCTTGGCAGGTCTGTATTTCTGGGAGAATTGGAGGAGTGAACGATGAAGGATATTTGGCTTGAGAGTGCCACTGAAAATTTAAATAAGGCAAAAAAGATGCTTAACATTGGTGACTATAAAAATGCTTGTATCAACTCCAGAATATCTGCTACCAAAGCAATTTACTCAGCCCTTGTAGACGAGGATGATGTAAAATACAGGGACGAAATTGTGACACTTTATGAAGTTTACAAATTAAAGAATGGTAGGGACGAGGAGATAGAAGAGGCCGTGTTTTTCCTTTCCAGGTTCATTCTTTATGAGGATATAGTAACCCCGTATCTTGCTGAAAAATGGGAAGGTTTACCCACTAAAGAGGATGCTGAAGAGGCAGTCAATTTGGCAGAGAAGTTAATTGAGAAGATTTCTAACCTTCGTTAGATACCATTTCGCTCCATTTCTGTGCCAGAAGGTCGCGTCTCGGTTTGTAAACTGTTTCGTAAAAATACCTCTGAGATAGAAGAACCCCCTTGTCGTAACTT
>CAZZKY010000004.1:0-6296 GCA_964654765.1 uncultured bacterium
GATGAAATCTTCAGAATGTATGATATCAGAGGTATTTATGATAAGGAGTTGAATGAAGAGATTGCCTATCTTATTGGCAGAGCCTTTGGTACAATTATTAAAGAAAAGGGAGGATCAAAGGTAACAGTCGGAATGGATGCAAGGCCCAGCTCAATCCCCCTCAAAGAAGCTTTAATAGAAGGCTTTGTGAAAACCGGAATAAGCGTTTATGACCTTGGACTGGTTCCAACACCACTTCAATACTATTCACTATTCAAATATGAGGTACACGGTGGGATTCAGGTAACCGCAAGCCACAACCCAAGGGAGTATAATGGATTTAAGCTTTCTCTTGGAAGGGAAACCTTCTATGGCGATGATATTCAAAAACTCAAAGAAATGATAAAAAAAGAGAAATTTTATCACACCCTGGAACGCGGAAAGGTTCAGAGGTTAGACGTAGTTGACCAATATATTTTTGAAATGGTTCAAAATGTAAAAATAGAAGGGAAGTACAGGGTAGCAATTGACCCTGGAAATGGAACTGCAGGGCCAGTTGTATCTGAAATATTCAACAGTTTACGTATTCCCTTTGAAGGGATTTATATGGAGGTAGATGGAACATTTCCCAATCACCTGGCAGATCCCACAATAGAAAAGTACATGAAAGACCTTTCGGAAAAAGTAGTTAAGGATAAATTTGATCTTGGTATTGGATACGATGGAGACGCGGATCGCATCGGTGCAATTACTGAAACAGGTGTTCTTCTTTTCGGAGATAGGCTCCTTGGTATCTTCTCAAAACAGGTTTTGAAGAGTTATCCAGGGGCTACGATTATCCATGATGTGAAATGTTCAAAAGGACTTACTGAATACATTGAGAAATTGGGCGGAAAACCCCTTATGTGGAAAACGGGACATGCCCTGCTCAAAGCAAAATTGAGAGAAGTTAATGCGCCGCTGGCTGGTGAAATGTCAGGGCACATATTCTTTAACGACAGGTTTTACGGTTATGATGATGCAATTTACGCCTCTCTCAGGCTTCTTGAGATTTTAGAAGAAGAAAACAAAAGCCTCTCTGCCCTTGCTGACGAAATCCCCTACTATTATTCCACTCCCGAAATTAGGGTAGGTTGCCCCGATGATAAAAAGTTTGAAGTGGTTTCAAAGTTGGTTGAAGAATTCAAGAAAAACTACAAGGTAATTGATATTGACGGAGTAAGAGTAGAGTTCGAGGATGGGTTCGGTCTCATAAGGGCATCCAATACTCAACCTGTACTTGTTGTAAGATGTGAAGGACGGACCTCCGAAAGGCTCGAAGAGATCAAAAGCCTAATTTTCGGTGCACTCTCAAAATTTAAAGAAGTTGAACTTAACTCAGACGTGCATTGAATTTAATATCTTTTCTAATTTTTGTCTCTTCGCCACTCTATTTCGAGTGTAAGGAGATACTTTATTTTGCGGATAGTTCTATCTTTATTCTGCGGGATTCCTCAAAAATTAAGAAAGACAATGTAGAACTTTTGGCCGACAGCATCATTTTTTACAAAAACGAAGATAAACTGAAGGCCTTTGGCAATAAGGCAATTCTCATATTCGGAACTGACACACTCGTCGGTGACAGCATCTACTATAATACAAGAACCAAGAACGGATTTGCCTTCACAGGTAAAATGAGGCAGGAAAAGGGTATTTATCAGGGAGCAAAGATAGCAAAGGATTCAACGGATACGATCTATGTGAAAAAGGGAACCTTTACTACCTGTGAGGCAGATATCCCACATTACTACTTTGAATCCAGTGAAAGCAAGGTTATATTGCGAGACATGGCTATTGTAAAACCCGTTATCCTTAAAGTACACGACATTCCAGTTTTTCTATTACCCTTCTGGATATTTCCCCTTTCAAAGGAACGCAAATCAGGATTTTTAGTTCCTCGTTTCGGCACTAATTCAACCGACGGCAAATACTTTAGAAATTTATCTTACTACTTGGTTTTAAATAACTACTCTGATCTGACCTTCTCTCTTGACCTCTTTGAAAAAAGAGGAATAAGAGGCAACATTGAACTTGCCTTTAACCGGTACCGGTTTGGAAATTTAAATCTAAATTATTCTCTGGCTCAAGAATGGACCCCATGGAGGAGAAGGTGGACTCTAAACACGAATACCACCATCGGTCCCTTTAAGGGCTTCAGAGTAACCGGAAAAGGTGAATATCTATCGGACAACGAAGTTTTAAACGACTATGCAGACGTTAAAGAAAACTGGCTAAAAAGGGAACTTTCCAGTTACCTATCCATTTCAAAAAACTTCGGCAGAGTTGCTTTTTCAGGAATCTTAGAAGACAGATTAAACCTTACAACTAACAGAAGAACCACTCGCATCCCTTCCATTCAAGTTGGTTTACCTCATATTAAGTATGGCAATTTTGGACTAACGGGAAATATTGCATTCCTCCGTGAATATTCCCAAATTGACACCCTCAACATTAAGAGATGGGGTGCCAAATTTAGTGGGTCGGCGAGCTATAATTTTAGATTGTTCAAATTCTTACGGTTCTCTCTTACAACATATGGCTTTGCAGGTATTGCAGACCACGACACTTCAAGAAATAAGTATCCAGTTATAAAAGGATTTTCTTACTCTGCCAATTCTGGAACGGTATTATACGGCAAAACCGTTTTTGGTATTGGGAAAATAAAATTTTTCACCCACACACTACAACCTTCCCTCTCCTTTTCATACCAGCCAGAAATAGAAAATCCCCAAACAAACTTTTATTTCTTACAATACTCTTCCAAGGAGCGTGCCACCTTAAACGTATCCCTCAATAACAGCTTCGGCGTACAACTGGAAAAAAGAAAGGTTGATGTTATTAATGTTAATTTATCAAGTTCCGCAACAATTTTACCTAAGGACTCATTACCATTCTTTAACAACTGGTTTATAAGCGTTAATACACTTACCATCTTACCAATTAGCATAAGGCTAACCACGACATACCTTAGGGAGACAAAAGAATTCAAGAATCCATCTGTTAATTTATCCTTAAGAACAAGCCTACCCCTCCCGTTTTTCAATTTAGAACAGACAGATACACGGAACAAAATAAGCCTTAGTCTAAATTACACCCTAACAAAGGGAATTTTCATTAGTCAGATGCTCTATGCCAACGGTAACTTCGACTTCGGGAAAAGTTTCAGGGTCTCCTTCTCGGGAAGCTACGACTTTGACAAAAAAGAAGTGGTTTCAAAAAGCTTTTCTATAAGTAAAGATCTGCATTGTTGGGAAGCAAACTTAACATACAACAGCTTTGGAGATAGATGGGATTACAACTTCAAGATTTACATCAAAAAACTTCCAGATGTAAAAATCGAAAAATCCATTTTTGACCTTTTCTTACCCTAAATCTTTCCCTTTGTACCAGTTTAAGTGAACCTCCTTCATCAGTCGCACAAATAGCAGAGCGCTTTCGCTTGTCTTCTTTTCTTTTAAAATTTCGATTACCCAGTTCAAAGGGTTAATAAGATTGAGGGCATACAAATAACCGATCATCGTAAAAATTTCTATCTTACCTTCCTTTAAAAGCCAAATAAGGCGAGGTCTTTCCACCCTCTTCATGAACTCTCTAAACCCAAGGATCTTAAAATAAACCTCTTTCCCATACTTGGTAAGGGGCAAAGTATGAGTAAAGGAAAGTAAAAAGATTGAAATAGCCGCCACAAAAGGCTCAATTACCAGAATAGTTTTAGCTAATCCATCACGTATATTTGCCAGCGCCTTCGCAGAAATTACACCCAACACAAGGTAAGTAAAAGCAGCCAGCAAAAAGGTGGTATTCGTTTCAAAGGCATATTTCTTGCAAATTGGCTTTTCAAATCTTAGAGAATCTAAAAGCCTGCTCTTAAAATTATCAGCCCAGTTGGAAAGGTTCTCTAAAACCAGTTCACAATCAACTTTATCTGGGAAATATTCAGGGCTGTATATGACGCCCGTTTTCTGCATAATTTCAATATTTGGCACAAAAAATACCTTATCAAGGATGAACTTTTCATAGGAAAGCAAAGAGGGATCGTTATCGTAATCAACTTTCTTGTGAAACATCAGCTTTCCTCCCTCCTCTAAAATTTCTAAGTATCCCCTTAGAGAAAGACTGTAAAGGGTTGAGATAAGTTCTTGGGGTCCAATATCTTTTGAAACAAGGAAAGAAGCCTCAGCGGGTGTTATGCTTTCAGGTAACTTGTAATCAACCATCGTAGAGAAATAGCCCGGACTAAACAAAAACCAGAAAATCAAAAACAGCAAAAGTGCAGATAAAATGAGCAAACCGGGGTAAATGTATATTGTTCTAAAAAGTAAAAAGGGCAAGATTAAAAAGTAATAAAAAATGAAAAAATAATCGTCTTCAGAAATTGAACCCACAAATGCGGCAATAAGGCCAAAAAATATTAGTAAAAGCTTAAAAGAGGTAGTCGGCATTCCGTAAGCCAATACGTACAAGATAACCGTTAAGAAAAAGGCAAAATAAGTTTTGGGAGTGGCTTTTCTTCTTTCTCTATAACCTGAAGAAAGCTTATAAATTTTAAATAACAAAATCTACCTCCTTCTCTTTAAGTTAATTGTAAATCGGAACGCACAAAAAAGCCATACCCAACTTGTGCAAAAAATCACTTGACTATTTAAAGCTAAAGCTTTATCATAAATTCAGCTAAACCAAAAAGGGGGATTTTATGGGAAGGCTCCTTTTCAACCCTGGCCCAACAGAAGTAAGGGAAGAAGTGCTTAAAGCACAAGTTAGGCCAATGATTTCACATAGAGGTAAGGAGTTTCAGACTCTCTATGAGGGGATAATTGAAAAACTCAAGAAAGCACTCAACACAAAAAATCACGTAGTCGTTTTCACCTCTTCCGCAACGGGTGTAATGGAAGGAACAGTCAGAAACTGTGTAAAGGAAAGGGCTCTCGCCAACGTTTGCGGTGCTTTCTCTGAGAGATGGTACAAAATTGTCGGAGAATGCGGAAAAGAAGCTGATGCAATAACCGTTGACTGGGGAAAGGCCATAAAACCCGAAATGGTAGATGAGATGTTAAAAACTGGGAAATATGATACAGTGCTAATTACATACAATGAAACCTCGACAGGTGTAATGAATCCTCTCCCTGAAATTGCAGAGGTTGTGAAAAAATACCCGGATGTTATCTTTGCCGTTGATGCAGTGAGCGCCATGATGGGGGCACCGCTCAACATAGATGAATGGGGCATTGACGTCGTCTTTGCCAGTGTGCAAAAATGTTTTGCATTACCACCAGGCTTAACGGTTACTGTGATAAGCGAAAAGGCCCTTGAAAGGGCAAAAACCGTTAAAGGCAGAGGCCACTATTTTGACTTCGTGGCATATGTCAAAAAATATGAAGAGTCAAAAGAAACCCCTCCAACACCAGCCGTTTCACTACTCTACGCACTCGACTTCCAGCTTGACAGGATATTGAACGAAGGCGTGGAAAACAGAATTAAAAGACACAAGGAAATGGCAAAACTTGCTCAAGAATGGGCAATCGCAAGAGGATTCGGTATGTTCCCTGAAGAAGGATACTGGTCGCAAACGGTATCGGTTATTAACAATCCAAAAGGATATTCAATACCAGACCTCAACAAGCAACTCGAAGCGAAAGGATATAGAATAGCCAACGGTTACGGTAAACTAAAGGATGTTACCTTTAGAATCGGACATATGGGCGACCTCACTCCAGAAGAGACGAAGGGGCTCCTTGCAGCCATTGATGAAATTTGGGGGCTGAAGTAGGGGGTGAAAAATGAAAGTCGCCATCTGTGACAAGATGGAAAAAAGTGCGATTGAAGAATTGAAGAAGCTCGGTGTCGAGGTTGCCGATCTGAGCTCTCTGCCAAAGGAAGAACTCCCTGCCCACCTTGGTGATGCAGACATCGTAATTGTTAGGAGCGCCACTAAGGTTAAGGGACCAGTACTTGAAGCTCTGAAAAACTGTAAATTAATTCTAAGGGGCGGCGTAGGACTCGACAACATTGACGTTGAGGGCGCAAAGGCAAAAGGAATAAAGGTTGACAATACTCCTGAAGCTTCATCTGCATCGGTAGCAGAACTCGCCCTCGGGTTTATGTTTGCACTTGCAAGGCACCTTCTTCGCGGAACAGTGGGAATCCAAACTGGACTCGTCTTATCTCCCCTCGACCCATCCCGCAGACACTCTAACAAAATCGATAACCCATGACACAGCCACACCTCACCATCACGCAAGCGGGAACACACCTCTTGCTGCAGCGTGCGGTGCATGCCT
>CAZZKY010000005.1:0-25463 GCA_964654765.1 uncultured bacterium
GAAATCATTATTAAGACCCGCTCAAGCCTTTTCCTCTCATCTACCGATCCATTCAACAGTTTAGTTGATGACAATAACTACGAGCTCGCGCTCTATCATATGAACAAAAAGTCTGCTCTATTCTTTGAAATAATAAATTACGCATGGGAGTTTGTTCCCTCTCTGAGAAATACCAAAACAATTACTGATGTTCTGGATAGGATTGGAGATGTTGAACTAACAGTTGACTCACTTCTTACAAAGGCAAAAAATTTGTACCAGATGGAGAACTTTTACAGGAAAATTTACAATTTTTTGTGGCCCTTCCGTAATTTCAAAAAAACGAAGATTAATAAGCCAGCAATTCCTACCCAGAAGATCAGGGTTAGTAATGTTCCAACAAACTCAAAAAGCTTTTTATTTCTTATCTTAAAATTACTCGCTTTTGAAACAGCTTCAACGTAAACTTCCTTAGGTGTGAGTCTCCCTGCAAGATAAAACATTGCAGGAATAATAAAAAGGTCGTCCAGATAACCCAAAACAGGAATAAAATCAGGTATTATATCCACCGGAGAGAAGGCATAACTTAGAGAAAAGAAGCACAATAACTTTACATACCAAGGTGTCCGTTTATCAACAAGAATGTAAAAAATAATATTAACAGAAGATGTAATATCCGCCCCTGCCCGGGCTAACTTATCTCTAAACTTCAAAAAAATTTTCAATGTGCTCAATTTCCTTATCTCGACCCTTTATTCCAACAAAATCAAATCTAACCGGCCCCCGCCATCCCCGCTCCATTAAATATACCGAGGCAACTTTTAAAAGGTTGGTACGCTTCCTAAGGGTTATTGTTTCAGAGGGGTCCATGAAATTCCCTGCAAGGCTTCTTACTTCAACGAAAACTAACACATTATCCTTGAGTGCAATGATATCAATTTCCCCAAACCGTTTCCTGAAATTCCTCTCGAGGATTTTATATCCTTTACGGCGAAGATATTTAGCAGCTAATTCTTCAAACTCTTTACCTTTTTGCTTAGAAACTTTGCCTTTGAAGATCCGAGGGAGAAACATATTTCATCCAGTCTGGTTTAGAAGGCTCAGACGGGTCTGAAGAATAAACAAGTTCAAAATCACCGGTATTTTTTATATCCACAAAAACAAATTCCTTAAATCCACCAGAATAGTAAATCCAGTGCTCACGGTTCCGAGACGTCAAACCGAAGGTTACTCTATTTACTTCATCAGGAGGACCAAATTTTATGTATATCCGACCCCGATCTGAAAGCCTTCCAGGCTTTTCAGGAAGGGAAAAATTTTCGTCAGCATATTTGCACCTTTTCACAAATTCCACAAAAAACTCGTTGTACTCAGTTTCTGGAGTTGGGTCAAGCTTCTTCCAAAACTTTTTAAGATATAGGATTTTTCCCTCTTCAGGGAGTTCTTTAAATTCCCTAAGTTCTTCAGGAGTAGCAAAATAGTCAATGAAATAGAAATAGGTTAAATTTTCGATCTGTTGTTCTGGTAATCCAGAAGAATAGTAAATAAACTCTCTGTCCCTTATTGCTGAACTTCCAGTGGACGGATCAACAGCTTGAATCTTCAAAGTATATTTCCCGGACTTCAAACCCTCCAGTAAAATACCGTCCCTAACAACGGGAAGTTCATCCTTGTACCTTTTAATCGGTGTCGAGGCTCTAACAGGGTTACCCTTTTCATCAAGAATAAAATACCTAACAAAATAAGGGAATGTATCTTTCGATAGATGGTAAAGCTCCATGTAGAAAAACAAAGTATCCCTCCCCACGTAGTAGATACCCGAAGGGTTCGGAATCTGAACATAACCAAACCTTCCAAAAACGGAATCCTCACCTGGATAAGTTGTGAAAAGGAGCTGAATATCGGAGGCACTAAGTGAAGTATCCGAACTAAGCGTACTCACACTAAATTTGACAAATCCCCTGCTTTTCGAATTTAAATCCGAAATTGTGAACGTCACTTCGTAAATCCCCGGTATGAGGGAAGCCCAAAACTTATCAACTGAAAAATTCAAAGGCTTCGACGTTCTTTGTGTCCACTCTGAAACTATAGGTTTCTCTATGTTCTTACCCTGAATCTCAACCCTTGCCTTAAACCCCACAAAATCGTTCTTCCTTTTGAGGGAATTTAAATTCACCATATAACTGAATTCACAAACGGTGATAGAATCCGACCTTAAAAATCTTGAACATTCAAGTACAAAATCTACCCTTCCCTCGCTTTTATAAACCTGCGAGGGAATCTGGGGAAAAACTCCTCTACCTTCTAAGGATCTCGTAAAAAATATGGCGAGGAGGATTAACAATTTCATAATCTCCAACCCCCTTTAAATCCATAAATACAAAACGGTAATTTCTGTAATAATAGTACCACACCTCATAAGAAGGCAACTCAAGGTCAAAGGGATGTCTTTCAATCTCATCAGGGGGACCGAGAACAATATAGCAGATACCCCTATCCGAGATTGCACCCCTTTTTAGATGGGATGAAAAGTTTTCGTCAGCATATTCAACCCTGTTCCAGAATTCCTCCTCAAATTCATTGAGTTCCGTTTCAGGTGTGGGATCCCGCCTTTTCCAGAACCTTTCCCAGTAACTTTTGAGAGAGTCAGGATTGTTTTTGTAAAAATTAAAAGTGTCCAATTCTGTTTGAGGCACGATAAAAGAGAGGATTGTAATTATTTGATTTAACTCTGTAGGCGTAAAATCAATGGGAAGGGTAAAAATGGTCAAACGGGCTTCTCTCTTTTCTTGCCCGGCTATTAAGACGACTTTATAAATACCTGATTTGAGCTCCGTGAAATTTACCTCAATGAAGTTATCACCTCTATTCAAGATCCCATTAAGCTCTAAAATGGGTCTCAACGAGATAATCTGTAATCTAAAAGGAATTGAATCTTCAATAGACCTCACATAATAAATCCCCTTACTTCCTCTTACGTAAGATGGTGATGGCCTTTTCGAACCCTCTGATAAAGCAGTTGAATCAAGAAGCACAGGATCAGAAATTAAACTCGGGGCTTTCACAACTTGCGCAAGTTCCGCTATTAAATTTCCCTCTGAATCCTTTAATCTAAATCGCAATCTATATTCAGGAAACCTCTTGACTTTAAACGTGAACATTCTTTGATACCAGTTGGATTGTTTGGTCTCTTTGAAAGTAGAGGCTAAAACTTCCATCGTCCAGCTATTACCAAAAAGGAGATTCTTGCTCTTATCAAACACTTCGGCTTCCAGTTCAGCATAGCTTTTGTAGGAATCACCCTCCCTATAAAATATCAGATTCTGCCTATTAAAACTAACAAAGGTTACAAACTGTATTGAATCTCCATTATCCTCAGGTAAAAGATAAACCAGTACCTCGCTTTTTTTTGAAGTGTAAAGGCTTAGAAGAATCGCTAAAAGGAGGTTCATTTCTTTTCCAGTTTTTTTCGTATTTCTTTAAGTTTCTTTTGCCACTCATTTTCCTCTTTTATAGTACCTACATGCTCACAAGTCGTGCTGTTGAGATTAACTCCACATACGGGACAAAGTCCCTTGCAGTCCTCTCTACATAAGGGTTTCATAGGTACAGAAAGGATAATGCTATCCCTTACCAAGGGGGTTGTATCCACTTCCTGTGTAGGTGCGAATATCGAATAAATGTCTTCTTCACTCAGGTACTTTTCAGGTTCCAATTCCTCCTGCCCTGGTTTCACATAGTACTCATCCACCGTATTAAAAGATTGCTCAAACTCCTCAAGACACCTTGAACAGGTCAAAACAAGACTAAACTTAGAATCAATTCTGATCTTGACTTTGCTTCCCCTCTTTTCAACAGTGGTGTGGACAAAAGCTTTATCCTTTAACCGAAAGTCCAGGCCTGTCAGATCGAGCTCTGATGGGCCTAAGGATTCAAAATACTCTGTGATTCCATCCCTTAAATTAAGAATATCAATTTTCACTCTTAATTCCCCTCACCACTTCAAGGCATTTAGGACACAACCCCGGATGCTCAGAATCTTCCCCTACTTTCTCATGCCAAATCCAACACCTTTCGCATTTTTTCCCCGATGCATGCTCAACATAGATTTTAATTCCATCAAAATCCTGAAAAACAAAATCACCTGATGTTTCTCCGTCCAATGAGACCTGTGAAACAATGAAAAGTTCACCAAGATACGATTCATACTTTTTGAGGACATCAAACACCTCGCGGTTACCCGCGTCAATCAACACTTTAGCCTCCAAACGGTCACTCAATATCTTTTCATCCTTTCTTGCTCTCTCTATGAGAAGCAAAACCTTGTCCCTGACATCGAGGAGTAACTGGAAATCCCTAAGTATTTCCTCATTGTCGTACAGTGGGTTAATAACGGGCCAATCCGCTAAGAAAACGCTTTCTTCCTTTTCTCCCGGAAGGTATTCCCATGCCTCTTCCGCCGTGAAGGACAGTATCGGTGAGATAACAATAAGAAGCTCTTTTAGGATTTCATAAATAACTGTCTGGGCGGAACGCCTTCCCATGGAATCAGCACCCCATGTATAGAGCCTATCCTTAAGAACATCAAGGTAAAAGGCCGATAGATCTACAACTATGAAGTTATAAAGGGTATGATAAACCTTGTAGAAGTAAAAATTCTCATAAGCCTCCTCTATACTCTTTTTGATTTGATTCCACCTGGCAAGCATAAATTTCTCGATGGGCATCAGATCCTCATATTTTACTCTTTTGCTTTCATCCCAATCGTAAAGGTTTCCAAGCATAAAGCGGAAGGTGTTCCGTATCTTTCTATAAGAATCCACAAGTCGTGTCAAGATTTCCTCTCCAAGTCTCACATCTTCAGTATAATCACTGGAAGCCACCCATAGTCTCAGAATGTCCGCTCCGTATTTACTTATAACCTCTTCAGGCAGAATCACATTACCAAGGCTCTTATGCATCGCTTTACCTTCTTCATCAACTACCCACCCGTGGGTTATCACATTTTTATATGGAGCAGTTCCACTATAGGCGGTACCAAGCATAAGGGACGCGTTAAACCAACCACGGTGTTGATCAGACCCTTCAAGATAAACATCCGACGGCCATGGTAAACCGTACTTTTCCGAAACCACAATATATGAGATTCCAGAATCAAACCAGACATCTAAAATATCCTGCTCTTTGTCAAACTGATTTCCGCCACATCTTGGACAGTGTACCTCACCCTCCGTAAAGACGCTTACGTCCCTGACAAGCCAAGCATCAACCTCACCCTTTTCAACGTACTTCGCCAGATTATTAACAACTGTTCGATTCAGGAAAGTTTCGCCACAATTTTTACATTTTAAAGCGGGAATAAATACACCCCAGCTTCTCTGCCTCGAAATAACCCAGTCAGGCCTTTCCTTTACCGATGTATGTATTCTTACCTGTCCCTCCTCTGGATGCCATTTTACTTTCAAAATCTCACTCAGTGCCTTATCCCTTAGTCCAGCATGATCTACACTCAAAAACCACTGGTGAGTCGCCCTAAAAATCAAAGGTCCTTTACAACGCCAGCAATGGGGATAACTGTGAGTTATTTTGGAAAGCTTTACAAATTTCCCCTTCTCCTTCAAAACTTCTACGACCTTCTTAGACGCTTCATCAGTGTCAAGCCCTTCAAAGTCTGGTGCTTCCGGTGTAAATTTCCCGCTTTCATCCAAAGGTGAGATTATTGGAAGTTTGTATTCTCTTCCCACTTCAAAGTCTTCCTTACCATGACCTGGAGCAATGTGGACAATACCTGTTCCATCCTCAGTTGTGACAAAAGTACCAAGAATCACAGGTGAAATTCTATCGATGAAGGGATGCTTGAACTTAAGGCCTTCAAGTTCTTTCCCTCTAAACTTCTTCACGATCTCAAAATTTTCACCAAGGATGTCCCTATTGGTTTCAATTAGCTCCTCCGCCAGCAGGTATGTTCTCTCCTTGGTTTTAACAACCACATAAATAAGATCCGGATGGACGGCCAGAGCAGTGTTGGAAATAATGGTCCAAGGTGTGGTTGTCCACACCAAGGGATAGAAATCCGTTTCTAAGGGTTCAAAGGTAAACCAGAGAGAAGGTGATTCTTTATCTTTATATTCAATTTCTGCCATTGCAAGAGTTGTTTTACACCGTGGACACCAGTGAACAGGCAGATAACTCCTGTAGATATATCCTTTCTCCACAAGTTCAGAGAGTATTTTAAGCTCCTTTGCCTCATAGTAGGGATCCATCGTTAGGTAAGGATTTTCCCAGTCTCCAAAAACCCCCAGCCTTTTGAACTCTTCTCGCTGAATCTCAACCCACTTCTTGGCGAAATTCCTGCAATCTCTCCTCAAATTTTGTTTTAAGAGGGGTTCTCTCATTTCAGAGGCGTCGGACAATAGCCTTTTGTACTCAGGGTGTGTCTTTATAACCTCCAGTTCAATGGGCATACCATGATTATCCCAACCCGGAATATACGGGGCATAAAAACCTTTTAAGGACTTATACTTAACGAGGAAATCCTTTAGAATTTTATTCAATGCGGTACCGAGATGGATGTGACCGTTAGAATAGGGAGGGCCATCGTGCAGGATAAAAACCTTGCCCGAATTTTTTCTCTTTTCTATATTCTTCTTGTAAATTTTCCTCTCCTCCCACCAATTCAATCGGAGTGGTTCTTTCTTAGTCAGCTCTGCCTTCATCGAAAAGTCGGTTTTAGGCAAGTTAACAGTATCTCTATAATCCCGCATATAATCCTCCATTTCAACAAGTACTTAAATATAATTCAGAATTTGAGCAGATTCAAAAAGCTTGGGCCTTTACTTTATTAAAACCCCCTTGTAAGTCCCGACAAATTTACCGTTTACGTCCACTTTAGCAAAGTAGACACCCTTAGACAGACTCCTCAAATCTATCCTTTCAGTTCCAGAATTTGAAACTTTAATTGTTTTTTGAAGAACTTCCCTTCCCGCAGCATCGTAGAGGGAAATTTTCAGGTTTGAATTAGAGAAACCAGATGCTCTCAAAACAAGATACGGGCCTTTCCAATCCAGTTTCAACTTGTAACTAACAGGTTTCTCACCTACACTAACGGGGGTCGAAGAGAGAGTTGCAAAATAGCCAATCTCCCTTACTGTTGAAGCATAAAGCGTGTTTTGTGGCCACCACCCGACAATCTTAGAACCATCGGTAACTTTCACAAAAATCTTAGGTGCAAAGGTGGTGTAATCGCCTGACAAATTCAAGTAATAAGCAGGGTCGCTACTTGAGAAACCTATAGGTATTGCAACTTCAGAATACTTTACATTGTCAATTACAGTGTAAGCGTGTGGAAGATTTAAAGTTTGCATTGAGCCCGTTCCAGAAGCAGTGTAGGGTCTAAAATAAGAAAGCCTTGTTGAACCGTCTCTGAAGGTTATTTCGCCTTCATTACTGTTACTCGCAGGAAAAGAACCATCACCATTATCATCGATTACAAAGGTTATAAAGTCGTTATTGCCCAAAGTAGAATCACCAATGACCTTAAAGGCGAAAAAGATGGTGTCACGGAATATATGGGACTTCATATATGCTTTTCTTATGGTTCTGTAAGATTCGCTACCGGCTGCGAGAAAATTACTTATGTCAAGCCAATCTGACCCATAGTACTCGAGGTCATCAACTACTCCATCAACTACATGGGGATTCCAGTAGTTGTCACCTTCAGAGCGGGCAATCTCGTATTCCCTAACAACACTCTTTGAGTAATAAAAGCCGCTTAAAGAATCGTCTCTTGGAACGTTATCGACAACGCTAAGTACCAGATAGTAGGTATACTCACAATCATCAAAGGTGGGAGTAAAGTAAACACTTATGGTTTCTGCCAGTCCAGTATCAACGGCAATACCGGTGAATGTGGTATCGTAAACGAGGCCGCCTGATTCGTCGTATACCTTAAAGTTCAAATCCCTGTTTGCAAGCACAAAACCATTATTAAAAAGCCAAATCTTAAATTCAGAAAAAGCATTTACCGTGTCCGCCCTCGGTGTTGAAATGGGAACAACTTTTACATTGTCATAAGACGAAACCATTAGATCTGCGAACATAATATCGCCGGGGTTAGAAATGTTCATAACGCCAACATATGTAGTAACCATCGGATTTCCATAATCCTTGGAATCAGGAGTCGAATAGTTATGGAAATCTCTGTTGTTGGTTGTACCCGGCCATGGATCGCCAGCATCACCTCTGTTGGTGTTATGTTCTAAATCCCACCTCCCATCCGCTTGCTCAAGGGCAACCTTGTAGTGGTAAAGATAATTCTGGCCGGGATACCATTCATTATTGTTATTGGGCCGAGCATCATCAACATGGTAAATTAGTAGCCCTTCACCTGGTAAAGCCCTATCAAATTTTTTCAATCTACGATTTTCGACGAGAAAATACCTGTTGCCTGTATTACCATTAGTCCAGAGCCTAAAGACGACCCCGGAATCCTCCGCAGCGGGTATTGGTTGATAGAGCCTATTACTTCTAACGGTATCCACCCTAACAAACCCAAGCCTTATTTTACTCCATGCATCCAAATGAGCAGGAATTGCACCTCCTCCATTCCACGAACCACCTGCCATAAGAGACCAGTTACCGAGCCCTTCTGAGCTATAGTCAGTATCATAAAGGTCTGGAAGGCCGAGAGGTCTGTGTCCGAGCTCATGCGCAATTACTCCACAACCTGCATTTTCGGGTACTGTGGTATACCAGTAGGCCTGCTTTCCATCCACTATAAGAGTGACTGGGATTACCCAGGCATGAGACCAAATATCGTTTGGATTGTTAGTAGATTCTGCTCCAGGTCCAGCATGAACAATAACAAGGGCATCAACATACCCATCATTATCCATATCACACTGCGAGAAATCTATGTAGGGATCTGCGGCTACAACGGCATCGTAGGCCATTTTTTGTGCATTCTGTGGCCAAGAACCCGTCCCGTAATCGTTATTGGTGTAATATGTATAAGGATTGGGCAGCCTTACCCAAATCGGCGTTACCAAGAATTGAAATTCCAAATTGCCATAGGAGTTTTCTAAATAAAAATCTTTAACACTACCTGTTGCAAAAGGCCCATTTGTCAGAGAATCATAATGTCCAGCCGGTGTGGTGCCTATGTTATCAGAAAAATCGCACATTATAACTACGGCCCTTCTTATAATCTTAGACTTTGTCTCCCGTGCAATCTGCATTTCTCTACTCATCTTTTCCATCAATTCCTCTGAAGGGGCATCCATTCCTCTTCTTCTCGCATCCTCCATTATGGAAACCCAGCTTTGCAGGTTTCCACTCTTTCTCAAACTTTCCAACACCTCCGGGCTTGGAGGCATCAAAAACATAATTGCAATTAATAGATTCATCTGACCCCCTTGTTTTCTTTTATTTTATACCCTGACTTAGGGAATGCAAACTTCACTATCAATTCTTAAATCTGAAACCCGAATTGAAAACCTCAACGCAGGTATCCACAACTTCGGGATCAAACTGGACGTTCTTATTTTCTTGAATATATTTTAACACATCCTCCAATTTATAGGCATCTCTCCAGGACCTAAAATGGGTCATTGATTCTACAACTTCCGCAACGGAAAGAATCCTTGCCTCTAAAAGTATTTCACCATTTTTTAATCCCCTCGGATAACCACTCCCATTCCACCGTTCGTGATGTTGATAAACAATTTCCGATATTAAGTAGGGAAAGGATAAATCCTTCAAAAACTCATATCCTATTTCAGGATGAAGCTTTATGAGAGCAAACTCCACATCCGTTAAAGTTCCCGGTTTGTGGAGAATTTCCGCTGGCAATGAGATTTTTCCTACATCGTGGATCATCCCGGCGTAAACCAGATATTCAACCCTTTCTTCTTCAAGTCCCATTCTCTTTCCAATTTCTGCAACAAGTTCTCCAACATTATCACCGTGAATCTTCCCATAAGGATCTTTAAGCTCTATAATCTTCTCAATGAGAATGATAGAACTTTTAAGACTCTCCTTTAATTTTATGTTAGCCGATTCCAGCTTTTGAATTAACATTCTTTGCCTTAAAGCAGTAGAAATGTTCTGGCTTAATTCCCTCAGATAGTCGTAATCATCGCTTCTAATCTCATCGCCTTTAGAGAGCACTCCTATAAATCCTTTGAACTCTTCCTCTACCTCAATGGGAACTGCTAAAAGGGTAAAAAATTCCGTACCCTCTTCAATTTTTTTATTCAATACTTCCTTTTTAAACGGATCTTCATCAGAGATGAGGATTTCTGCTATAATTTTTTCTATAAACGGTCTTTTTCCATCGTCTACAACAAAAGTATTGAAGCCTTTCTCCGGATTGTTAATTATAATAAACGGTAAACTAAAACCTTTTATTTTTGAAAGAAGGCTCACCAGAGCCTGAAAGAGCTCAAAAGGATCAGTTAATAAATAAAGGGCTTCAGAAATTGTCTTTGCTAATGCAAGCTTCGCTGTCTGGCGTTCTAATAGGCTTGAAATTTCTTTATTCCTCTCTCTTAGTTCCTTTAATGCTTCCTCTATAATTTTTAAGGATTCTTCAAAGTTTCTAACTACAAGTTCAATATTGGAATTGCTCATCAAAATAAATTATAAAAAAACCTCATGGCAAAGTCAAACCTTCGAATTTTCAAGCTCTTTCTTCAAGTACAAGCCCGTGAAGGAATTTGGATTCTTAGCAACCTCCTCGGGAGGGCCCTCTGCTACAATCCATCCCCCTTTATCACCGGCTTCCGGTCCAAGATCAATTATCCAGTCAGCAGACTTAATAATGTCAAGGTTGTGCTCAATAACTAAAACCGTATTGCCCATATCTACAAGGCGTTGGAGAACTATTATAAGTTTCTTCACGTCATCAAAGTGAAGTCCCGTAGTAGGTTCATCCAGGATGTAAAGAGTTTTCCCTGTAGCTACCTTTGAAAGTTCCTTTGCCAACTTTATCCTTTGCGCTTCACCACCTGAGAGAGTGGTGGCAGGTTGACCCAGCTTTATGTAACCTAATCCCACATCTTTCAATAGCTTCAACTTTCGCTCAATCGGTGGGATATCTTTGAAAAGTTCGTAAGCCTCATCCACTGACATATCAAGAACATCGGCAATACTTTTATCTTTGTATTTTACCTCTAAGGTCTCCTTATTGTAACGCTTACCCTTACACACCTCACAGGGGACATAAACGTCCGGTAAAAATTGCATCTCAACCTTTATAAACCCCTCACCAGCACAAGCTTCACAACGACCACCTTTAACATTGAATGAAAACCTACCAGGTGTGTATCCTCTCTTACGAGACTCCTTTAAAGAGGCAAAAAATTCTCTGATCGGTGTAAAGGCAGAGGTATAGGTTGCAGGATTAGATCGTGGAGTCCTCCCTATAGGGCTTTGATCAATATTAATAACTTTGTCAATTTTCTCAAGCCCCTCAATCTTGTCAAAGGCTCCGGGGGTTTCTCTTGACCCATAGAAATGTCTCATCAAGGCTATGAAAAGCGTATCTTGAATCAACGAAGATTTTCCAGACCCTGAAACGCCCGTAACACATACAAAAAGCCCAAGCGGTATCTTAAGATCTATACCTTTCAAATTGTTGTGTCTTGCTCCCCTCAAAATGAGAAAATCACCCTTGGGTTTCCTCCTTTTTTTAGGAACAGGAATGCTTTTGATTCCCGCAAGATATTGACCGGTTAAGGATTTCCTTGATTTTAAGATCTCTTCATAAGTCCCACTGAAAACAACCTTTCCTCCCTTATCACCCGCGCCAGGCCCAAGGTCTATGATCCAATCTGCCTCTTTAATCGTTTCCTTGTCGTGTTCAACAACAATAACCGTATTTCCAAGGTCCCTCAGTTTCTTTATCGTCCCTATGAGCCTATCTATATCCCTCGGATGAAGACCAATGGAAGGTTCGTCGAGGACGTAAAGGACGCCTGTAAGACCTGAACCAATCTGAGTGGCGAGCCTCACCCTTTGTTCCTCTCCAGAAGAAAGGGTATCCGTAGATCTCTCAAGGGTCAAATAATCAAGACCCACATCTACTAAGAAAGACAATCGGGAAATAATTTCTTTCACTATTTGCCTGCCTATTATCTCCTCCTTCCCTGTAAGCCTTAGATTCTTAAACCACTCAAGGGCAGAAGATATACTCATTTTAGCTATGTCCCATATCGATTTATCGCGAATTTTAACATAAAGCGATTCCTTTTTCAGTCTTGCCCCACCGCACATTGGGCATGTCTTTTTAACCATATATCTTTCGATCTCTTCCTTAACCCAGTCGGATTCCGTTTCGTGATACCTGCGCCACAAATAAGGGATAACACCTTCAAAATAATAGTAGTCCTGTTCCATTCTATCCTGCCTGTAATAGTCTTTTGCAGGATCTTCGGTTCCATATAATATCAAATTTTTAAAACTCTTCGGCAACTCAGACCAAGGAGTATCAAGGTCTACATGCTTTTCTTTTGCAAGTCTTGTAAGCTTCTCTTCCAGAAAGGGATTGGGCTCGCCCCACGGCTTTATCGCGCCTTCAAGGATCGAAAGTTCTTCCGAATTTATAAGCTTAGAGGGATCGATTTCTAATTTCACACCCAAGCCAGAACATTCAGGACATGCTCCGTAAGGTGAATTAAAGGAAAAGATTCTCGGTTCCAGATCCTCCAGCGAATAATCACAAATGGGACACATCAATTTTTCCGAATATACAACTTCTTTCCCCGTCTCTTCAAATTTAAGTTTAACAAGCCCATTAGATTCTCGGAGAGCAGTTTCAACAGATTCAGAAATTCTACTTCTGTTTTCCTTTTCCACGCCAACTCTGTCCACAAAGATGTCTATTACGTGGTTTTTATACTTCTCAAGCGCTGGTGGCTCTTCAAGTTCAATAAGTTCCCCATCCACATAAGCCCTCAAAAACCCCTTTTTGAGGTACTTTTCGAAAAGATCCTTGTATTCCCCCTTTCTCCCTCTCACCACCGGCGCGAGAATTTGAACATACTGCCCCTGTGGAAGATTTAGAATTTCCTCTACAATTTCGTCAAGGGTCTTCTTAACCAGAGGTAAGTTATGATGGATACAATAAGGCACTCCGATACGGGAAAAGAGCAATCTCAAATAGTCATAAATTTCTGTTACTGTTCCCACTGTAGATCTTGGATTCCAGCCACCCTTTCTCTGCTCTATAGAAATTGCCGGGGAAAGTCCCTCAATAAAATCAACATCCGGCTTTTCCATCAGACCAAGAAATTGCCTCGCGTAAGACGAAAGAGATTCCACATACCTTCTTTGTCCCTCCGCATATATCGTATCAAATGCAAGGGAGGACTTACCAGATCCGGATACCCCTGTTATAACCACAAGCTTATATTTGGGAATCTCGACATCAATGTTCTTAAGATTATGAACTCTTGCTCCCTTGATTACAATTTTATCGCTCATCTTGATAGCTATTTTAAAGGTAATTTAACGAAATTTCAATGCAAATGTGAAACTTTTTGCCTCAAGGCTTATCAATACCTCTATTTCCTTGACATTTCGTGAGAATTCTACAATAATTTATCTAACTAACAAAAGGGGGTAAAATGGAGGAAACAAGGGAGAAAAAAAGCACATCAACCATATGGTATATACTTTTGCCAATCCTCCTATTAATTGCAGCTTTTATCATCTACACCCTTGTTCAGTACTTCCAGTGGACAGCCGAATCTCCCAAAGATATAGAATGGTCTGAAAAGGACATTAATATAGGCTAAATTTCTGAATTTTTCATTTTTCCAGCACTTTTAATAAGGTGATGTTTATCGGAAATGTGGTTTCCAGCTGAATCAATAATTCAATCTCAAAATAAAAATGCCGGGGCCCAGAATCGAACTGGGGACACCAGGATTTTCAGTCCTGTGCTCTACCTACTGAGCTACCCCGGCTTGATTTGAAGTAATTTTATTTTATTAGAAACCTGCCGTATAGTCAAGAAATTCAAAAGCGGCAGAAAAAATCCTATTCTTACCGATACATCAGCTTTATTGTATTCGGAGATATACACGAAGGGGTTAGGTCTTTTTATCCAGCTCTTTTAAATTACAATTTTCATCAATCCAAGCTGTATAGAATAGTCTTCCTTAATACATTTTCACTGCTCCCTATTTTAAAGTGCCCTTTGAAAAGATATTTAAAAAGGGTTCGTCTAAGCTATAGCCTTTTTCGGGGAGCTTCGAAAGATTTTTCGTAAAGCAAAGGGATAAACGTCAAGGCCTACAGCTTCAATGCTACCGATGGCAGAATAACTATAAGAGTTCCAAAAAAAGTGCTTTCGTAGAATGACAGAGTTTCTCGGCATTAGTCCTTAGCCCAAGGACAACATAAGGCTTTCCTCCTTTTAAAGCCAATTTTATTTTCAAACCTTAATCCACCCTCCGCCCAGAGAGAGTATCCCGAGTAGAATAACTTCAATTGATATTGGCAACCCATTCTGAATAGGCCTTCTCTCATCATACCCGGAGAAATTTAAAGCAACTTCGAACTCTCCAGGAAAATTAAATTTAACAGAACTTCCTATGCCACGGGTCTGCAATTATTCCGATGGAAAAGGGCGAAAAGAAAAAATGCATTTTTAAAAAACCATCTTCACCTACCCCGAGATAGATAATGCAAAATTAAAAAATGGGATTTTAAAGGTAAGCTCTTCCCCTTTTAGATTTACATCTTTTGTAGCGCATAATATTTGCAATGAAATCTGAATTTCATAGTATACAGGGTAAACTTTTAAAGCATATAAGACTTCTGGACGAAAACCTAAATCTTTTTACAAAAAACGAAGTTCTAATCCTTGGAATCTCAGGGGGATACGACAGCATCGTATTAACGGACATACTCACAAGATATAATACTTTGAGAGGTTTGAATTTAAAGATATACCCTGTGTTTGTTAACAATCGGTTTAAACCGTTGCAGAATCCTGATAAATTAAAACAGCTCCTAAAAGAAAGGGACCTTGAAATTACGGTCATTGAAGATAGTGAAACAGAAATAAATATTAAATTAAAGCTAAAGCCTTTCAATCCATGCTTTATTTGTAGCAGAATGCGTAAAAAGAAGCTATTAGAATTCGCAGCATCTTTAAACTCAAACAAAGTACTCCTTGCTCACACCTTAGATGATGCAATAGAAACCCTTTTTTTGAACATTCTTTACTCCAGAGGCATAAGCACTATAATGCCTGTTCAACCCCTTTTTGAGGGCCGTTATTTTATCATCAGACCCTTTATTTTCGTGGACAGGTCCCTCATTCGGAAGTACTCTGCTCTTCTTGGAATCGACCAAAAATATGAATCGGAGTGCCCTTATGAAAAACTATCTCGAAGGAACTTTGTTAGAAAATTTCTTCATGAACTTTACATCAATGATCCCATCATAAAGAATAACATAAAACACGCCCTGTTTCATTGTAACGAAAAATTTCTTTGGCACCAATACAAGGACATAAAAGAGCTCTTACCTTAACATCTTTTGAACAACCGCCCTTTCTGAGTTAAAATTTAGAGATGAAAAGGATTTATAACGTTATCATAACATCAAACACAGGCGACTTTTACAAATCCTTCTCCATTACTCATAAAAGGTGGAAAATAATTAGGTTCTTGCTCATTTTATTCTCAGCACTTATAATCGTCTCAGCATTTTTCTACGGAAGACTTTACTTTCTTGCCCTTAAGGCAAGGACATTGGAAGTCGAAAACCAAAGACTGCGCGAAGAAAACCAGAAAGTAAAAGAACTGGAAAAGCAAATTTATGCCCTTGAAGAGTTGAGGGTGAAAATTTACAAAATGTTAGGTGTTGACAAAACTCCCACTATGGAGACACTCTACACTGCTCTATCAACAAAAGAACTACAAAAGACCGATACCATCCTCACAGTATACAAAACTGATAAACTAAGCTCCATATCAAGTGAATTTAAAGAATACGCAAAAATTTTATACGATGAAGAGAGGTTTATCCCAAGGGGACTTCCTGCGGAAGGCTTCATTACTCAAAGATTTAGTTCCAACCATGAAGGTATAGATATTGCAGCCCCCATAGGAACGCCAGTAAAATCTCCGGCCGACGGCGTTGTAAAGGATGTTTATGAAGACCGGTACTTAGGGATTGTTCTTCTTTTGGCTCACGGATCTAAGTATGAAACCCTTTATGGCCATCTAAAAGAAGTATTTGTCAAAAAAGGCCAAGTAGTTAAAAAGGGAGATGTCATCGCGCTTACAGGAAACAGTGGGATAAGTACAGGGCCCCATTTACATTATGAAATACGATATCTTGGGATAAAGATGAACCCCGAAAATTACCTTTATTAAGCGTCATGAAACTGTTAAAATCTGCAAAAATATTTGATGGAGAAAATTTTGTTGAGGGGTACTCTATACTCGTAAATAGAGGAGTGATTGAAGACCTGGTCCCAAAAGAAGATGAGCCTTACATTTCCAAAATAGCTGAAGTAATGGATTTTGGAGATGGGATAGTTGCTCCCGGTTTCATAGACACCCACACCCATATGCTAAATTATGGGATCAACCAAGAAACCAGCATCGAAAAATTCGAGACCTTCAAAGAAATATCGGAATTCATAAAAGAATTCATTTCTCAAAACGACCTTCCTTATTACATTTTTACAGATTTCGACGAGTCAAGGTGGAAGGATGTAAAAACACCGACCAGATCGGATCTTGATAAGGTATCAGAAAAACCAATATTTTTGCGAAGAATATGCGGACACATGGGCGTTGGCAACACATCATTTATAAAACTCCTGAGCGAAAAGGTGGACCTTAATGCGGTTAAATATGACGCTGAAACGGGAATCTTCCTCGAAGAAATACCTCTAAAAATCCATTCTATATTCCCATACAGCGAAGATTTTCAGGAACAAGCACTACTTAAAGCGCAGGATATCTTTTTAAAGAATGGAATAACTACAATCCATGAAATAGGTACATATAGAGAACTCCGGCTTTTACAAAAGCTACGTAGGGAAGGTAAATTAAGAATAAGAGTAAGGTTTTACATATCGGATACGACACCCTATAACTTTGAGTATACAGGGATAGAATCTGGATTGGGTGATCAACTTCTCAAATTTCAGGGATTGAAATACTTTGCGGATGGTTCGGTAGGCGGTGAATCAGCTCTATTTTCTTTTCCTTACGGTAGGAGAAAAAGCCAGGGACTCTGGCTCCTCAAAGAGAACATAGAAGAAGAATTTAAAAAGGCGCTGGAATTGAACCTTCAGATCGCAATTCATGCCATTGGGAATCTGGCAATAAAAAGAGTCTTAAATATCATTGAAGAGATAGGAAGTGGTGAAAGCTTCAGAATAGAACACTTTGAATTTCCCGAGGACGAAGATATAGAAAAAGCAAAGAATTTAAAGGTAAAAATTTCAGTTCAACCCAACTTCATCTACAATTGGGGCCAAGAAAATGGGATGTACGAATCCAAACTTGGAAAGTTCTTCGTGAGAAACAATCCATTGAAAAAATTTATTAAAGCGGGTTTGGAATTCGCCTTCGGTACGGATGCAATGCCACCATCACCAATTATAGGAATTAAGGGAGTCACCCTACACCCTCTGTGCGAAGAACGCTTAACCATAGAGGAAGCGTTAAAGTATTACACAAAAAAGTGCGCTGTTTTGACTCAAGAGGAGAATCTCTTGGGAGAAATTAAGAGAGGATATCTTGCCGATCTCGTCATCGTTGACAATAACTTAGAAGAAATTAAAGCAACAATCGTAAACGGAGAGGTCCTAAGCTGTGGACGAAATAATTAAAGAAATAGAAAAAGTTGGCAGTGTGGTTGAAGTTTTAGGGAACAAGGCAAGAGTGATTTTTTACGAAAATCCAGACAAGTCTATCAAAGAGTTGAGAGACAAGCTATCTCGAATTGGAGTCATTTTTAAGGTAAACAAGGAAAACGATTATTTCCTTTTAACCTTTGCAGAAATTGGAGTCGAAAAGAATAATGTCATCATACCGATTTTACTCTTGATTTTAACCATTTTCACAACTCTTATTGCAGGAGCTCTACAACAGGGATATGTCCCCTGGCAAAATTGGGCACACCTATGGAAGGGGATCCCCTTCTCTTTTGCGGTAATCCTGATTTTGGGAGGGCATGAACTTTCGCACTTCATAGCTGCAAGAAGAAATGGTGTTAAAACCACCTTCCCCCATTTTATTCCCTTCCCCAATCCCCTTATTGGAACAATGGGGGCCTTTATAAGAGTAAAATCACCAGTCACCGATAGAAAAGCACTCCTTGAGATGGGGGCTTCTGGCCCCATTGCCAGTTTTCTCCTTTCAATCCCCTTTTCTGTCTATGGGTTATACAACAGCAAAGTTATTCACTTGCATGAGGGAAACATCTCTCTCGGGACTCCCATCATTTTCCAAATTATATCGAGGTTGACTCTCGGTAATATTCCTGAAAACGCTATGGTACTCCTTCATCCAGTAGCTTTTGCTGGCTGGCTCGGATTCTTTGTGACCGCATTGAACTTGCTTCCCGTCGGGCAGCTTGATGGAGGGCATATACTTTACGGAATATTCGGGGAAAAAATACACTTTATAACCTCGCGGATTCTTCTTCTTGTTCTTTTGCCCCTCGGTTTCCTGTGGAGCGGCTGGTGGACGTGGGCCATACTCCTTCTTGTTCTTGGGTCGAGGCACCCCAAACCACTTTACTGGGAGGAAAAACTTCCTTCATCAGCAATATACCTGGGAGTTGCATCGTTTCTAATATTTATCCTTTGCTTTGTGCCGATACCTATCAGAGTCGTGCCATGAAAATAGCATGGTGTATTACAGGAGCGGAAATGTTTCTGAACGAGGTCATTGAGTTAATTTGTGAGATTGACAGAGAAAAGGTTGAAATCTTTCTTTCAAGGTCAGCAGAAGAAATATTAACGCGTTATAAAATCATTGAAAAACTTGAAGGATATAAGATAAATTACGAGCAGAATACTTCCATATTCACCATCACAAAACTCTTTTCAGGTAAATTTGATAAAATTGTTATCGCTCCCTGTTCTACAAATACCATTGCAAAAATGGTTCATGGAATAAGTGACACACTGATAACAAATATTTTCAGCCAAGGCGGAAAGCTAAGACTCCCAATTTATGTTTTACCCAGCGATAGTAAGCAAATAATTGAATTTAAAACAAGAAGTGGCAAAACGCACACGCTTTTTATGAGAAGAATAGACAGAGAGAATCTGAAAAAGCTGAAAAAATTTGAAGGCGTTAAAGTTCTTTACACCATGGAAGAACTTAAAAAAGCACTAATTCAAGGTTAAATATGAAAAAATATGCACAGGTCTCTATAGTTGGAAGAGTAAACACGGGGAAATCAACCCTCTTCAACCGCCTTATAAAAAAGCCTCTTGCGATCACTGACTCAAAGCCCGGATTAACGAGAGATAGAATAAAAAAACTTATATCTTACACAGAAATTCCTTTTTACTTAACAGATACCGGAGGCCTATACCCACCAGAAGAAGACTTAATCTGGGAAAAGGTTAAGGAAAAAATTGAGAAGACCGTTGAAGAATCGGACCTCATCCTGTTTGTTGTTGATGCCTCTACAGGCCTCTTACCCCACGACGAAGAAATCGCAGAATGGCTTAGAAAAAAAGGCAAGGATGTAATTCTTGTCGCTAACAAAGTTGATATAAAGAAAAAAGATTTATATTCCTTTTTTAGCCTTGGATTTGGTGACCCCATTGGCGTCTCTGCAGCACACGGAACCGGGCTACCAGAGTTATTAGAATTAATAGAGGAAAAGCTGAGAAATAAAGGGTTTTCTGAAGAAGTTAAAGAGGAAAAAACTGAAAAAACGAGAATTGCTATACTGGGTAAACCTAATGTGGGAAAATCTTCCCTTTTCAACGCGCTCTGTGGTGAAGAGATTAACATTGTTTCGGAAATTCCTGGAACTACAAGAGATGCTGTTGACGTAGAAACGGACGAATTTATTTTCATTGATACAGCAGGAATTAGAAGAAAATACAGTGATCCTATAGAATTATTCGGAGCTGTAAGAAGCGAACGCTCACTGAGGTTCGCAGAGGTAGCAATACTTGTGATTGATGCTTCAACAGAAGTAACCGCTATTGACAAAAAAATTGCAAACCTCATTATTGAGGAAAATAGAGCAATTGTTGTAGCGCTAAACAAATGCGACCTGATACCAAGAGAAAAAAGGACAGCAGTGCTCAATTACTTTAAAATGGAATTGGATTTCATAAACTTTGCTCCGATGCTTTTTACCTCTACTGTTACGGGAGAAGGGATAAGTTTGCTCAAAGAAGTTGTCAAACAAGCAAAAAAATCGTGGGAAAGAAAATTAGCCAAAAAAGAGCTTCTGCAATTTCAGCATTTCCTTCAAAAAAACTTTCCTTTCTCAAAAACCATTTTAAAAATTTCACAGGAAGACATAAGACCACCAAAATTTAAAATACTAACGGATGCAAAGCTAAAAAGCAATGAGCTGAGATACATTGAAAATAAACTGCGAGAGAACTTTGCCTTTTACGGTACTCCATTGATTCTTGAAAACGAATACCCAACAATAAAACAGTAAAACCGTTGAGTTTTAAAATAAATCATGGACAATATTAACTATAAAAAGTCGCGTTTAATTGACTTTAAGCGAAAAAAAACTTAAAATTTAAGCACTATGGGAATTGACTTAGAGAAATTACTTTTAGATGCTAAAGATAAAGAAGCATCAGACGTACACATAAAGGTAGGACATCCGCCCATTTTTAGAATATACGGAAAACTCTATTTCAGAGAAAATTATCCTGTTGTCACAAGAGAGGACACTGAAGAACTCATAAGGACTTATCTAACACCAACAAAACAAAAAGAACTTAAGGAAAGGTTCAGCGTTGACGTTGCCCTTAGCTTTCCAAATATCGGAAGGTTTAGAGTAAACATATTCAGCCAGAGGGGTACGTGGTCCTTTGCAATAAGAGCAATTCCACCTCTCATTAAAAACATTAAAGACCTAAACCTCCCACCTGTTTTAGAAAAAATAGCACTTGAGGATAGAGGGTTAATACTCGTTACAGGTGTGGCAGGTTCAGGAAAATCCACAACCCTTGCTGCCATTTTGAACCATATCAATGTGAATAAAGCAGCACATATTATAACCATCGAGGACCCAATTGAATATCTTTTAAGAGATATCAAAAGCATTATAAGCCAGAGAGAAGTTGGACTTGACGTAAGAAGCTTTGCCGATGGACTCAGAGAAGCACTAAGACAGGATCCAAACGTTATAATGGTGGGGGAAATCAGAGATGAAGAAACGGCATCCATCGCTTTACTTGCTGCAGAGACAGGACACTTAGTCTTATCTACGCTGCATACCCTTGATGCCAGAGAAACCATCAATAGAATTGTAAGTATATTCCCTGCTCACCAACAGGAGCAGATAAGGCATCAACTCGCATCAGTTTTAAAAGCCATCATTTCACAAAGGCTTATCCCAAGAGATGATATACCCGGAAGGATTCCTGCCTGTGAAGTTATGATAAATACCGCGCGCATAAGAGAAATGATTCTCGACCCCAAAAGAACCCACGAAATCTTTGATGCCATTGCTGATGGCTACATACCATATGGAATGCAAACCTTTGACCAATCTCTATATTACTGGTATAAGTTAGGTTACATTTCAGAAGAAACCGCTCTGGCATATGCAACTAAAAGGGAGATTCTGGAGTTAAGAATGAAAGGAATTGCCTCGGGTGGTGAGGGGGGAAGAAATTGGGAAATTTTTGAAAGAATGGCTTTAAGAAAAATCCAGGAAAAAGGAGGAATTTAAAAAATGGCGAAGATTGATGATGTAATGCAAGAATTCCTGAGTAATGTAGATGAAGTGCTAATGTCAATGATAGTTAATCTGGACGATGCTATTCCTATTACAGGGCATACTACTGACGAATCTATCGATGTGACTGTTCCACTTGCCTATTTGACAGAAGTGGCTCGAAAAGCGATGACTGCGACGGAAAGTGCAGGGCTTGGGACTTGTGAAGATGTTCTTCTAACCACAAGTGAATACTTCATTATAATAAGAATAATACCAGATTCTAATTACGTGCACATAGTTGTATTGACAAGGAAAGGAAACTGGGGTGTTACCAAAATATTGATGGGAAAATTTGCACCCAAGTTTAAGGAAGCATTACCTTAATTTCCAAAGGAATAGGTCGGGAATCGAAAGCATATAAATACCCAATTGATATTTTATTATATGAGCTAATATTAATTATTGTTTTTTTAGTTGAAGATATTCTATTTACTTTTTCTGCTGTTGAAGGAGAAAGTGCAGCTGCTGTTGACGTAAAGAGGTTTTAACCACTTCGTTAATCATTATCTGTAAAGTTTGAAAAACACCCTTGCCTTCCGTTGCTATTGCTAAAACATATGGGTATTTGTAAATGTTTACCCTTTCCTCCAGTACCGAGACCGGTAATGCATCTGGGTGATCTCTCTTGTTGTACTGAACTAAAATGGGGAGTTTCTTTGTGGCACCCCACATACCGAACTCCTGAAGGGTGTCATGCATTTCCTTGTAAATTGCTATGTTCTCCTCTAACCTTTCTTTGTCAGAATCAGCCACAAAAATTATACCATCCGCACCCTTAAGAACCAGTTTCCTTGCTTGTTTATAGAATACCTGACCTGGAACAGTATAAAGACTAAATATAGTTTTGTACCCCTTCAAAATTGGAAGTTCGAGGGGCAGAAGGTCAAAGAATAGGGTTCTTTCACCTCTTGTATCAATGGACAAAAGTTGTCCTTTCTTGCCCATAAATCTTTCATAAATTTTCTTGATATTGGTAGTCTTTCCACTTAAGCCCGGACCATAATAAACAATTTTAAACTTTATCTCATGTTTCTTGAAATCTATTAGCACAGCACACTCCCGGTTGAATTATAAAGCCAGTAGGGTGAAATTTATATTGCTTTTGCTAATTCCGCTATAAGCTCCTTCACCTTTATTTTTACAAGTGCTATTTTCATACTTTTTACAGGAATTACTGCAATAACAATTAAATTTCCATTTTTCGCCTCTGAAATCAATAGATGATGCTTATCAGATGAGAGTGTGATATCCCTTATTGCCCCAACAGGAGTTTTAGAAGCTATTTGGATAATGTTTCTAAAAGCAGGGGCCCATGTTTTTATAACCTGAGTAATTCCTGTAGTAACTCGTTCTACTACATTGAGAATATTACCTTCACCGTCAACAGCAATAAGAGCCTGAATGTCAGAAATTTCCTTAACGACCGCGGAAAACTTCTCCCTGAGTTCTTGACTCAACTTTGATGACATAGCACCGACCTCAGATGGAGGCGCCTCTACTTTCTTTTCAATGACCTTCTTTTCAGCTACTGGAACCTCTTTAACCTCTACTTTCTCTTCGGGTGCCTCTTCTATCTTCGCTTCTACCTTTTCCTCCTCAGCAGGCGCCTCACCCACACTCAGCCCCTCTAACAAGCTCTCAACCTCTTCGAGGGTAACGGTGCCTTCTTCCCTTTCTTCTACTTCCACTCCTTCTTTAGCTTTTTCTTCAACTTCCACTGGTAACTCTTCTATTTTAACTTCAAAACTCTCTTCGGCTTCAGGCGCTTGAAATTTTTCTTCCACTCCACCCTCTGCAACACCTTCATCTCTAAAAAGCTCAGATAATGCCTGAAGATCAAACCCCGAAATTTCCTCCTGTTCTACCACTTCTTCATCTTTCTGAACCGCTGCGGAAAGTAAAAGTGCATGGAAAGGTTTTTGAATTTCCCGCTTAACCTTAGGGCTTCCCCATTTTACCTTGAAAGAGCTTTCAGGCTCTCTCATAATACGAGTAAACGCCTCTTCACCCCTCAGATTCCCTATGGAAGCGTTAATTACCTCACCATCTTCGAAGAAAATTTTCCCTTCGCCTTCCGAGGTGGTCACAACAATTTCACAGGACTTACCTTCCATCGCAACAAGCTGCAGAAACTGCTGAAGTGTAAGATTTTTCAAAGTTTCCTCTTCTCCACCCTTTTCCTTTTCCAGTATAACGTTAAGAATCTGATCAAAATCAAAAGGTTTTTCTAAATAGCTAATGGCACCCTTCGCCATTACATCTTGTTTTACCTCATCAGAACCGTATGCAGTCATTACAATTACTTTAATATCAGGCTGAATTTTTCTTGTTTCCATGAGAAGCTCTACACCACTGAGGCCAGGCATACGAATATCAGTAACTAAGAAGTCAAAGGACTTTTTCTTTATCTTTTCTAAGGCCTCAAGACCGTTTGATGCAGTTTCTACCTCTATTTTATGTCGAGTTAGCTCTTCAGAAAGACCCCAGAGAATGTCTTCCTCATCATCCACTAACAAAACCTTTATTGGCATAATTACACCTCCTTAACTTTTTGCTCCACACACCCAACGGCATCGGGTGTGGCAGGATGGAAGTATAACACAAAAGTTGTGCCTTTTCCAACTTCAGAATAAACCCTTATAATTCCTCTGTTTTCTTTAACCATTTTGTCTACTACATAAAGACCCAGGCCCCATCCCTCCGCTTTGGTTGAAAAGCCAAGATTAAAAATGCGATCAAGGTCTTCTTTTTTAATTCCAGGACCTGTGTCAGAGATCTCAATTTGAACAAAGGGAGCCCCGCAATAAGGACAACGGTTCTCACTCCGTCTAACCGTTACAGTGATTCTTCTTACACCTTTTTGGTTTTTCAGTGCATCTATAGCATTTTGAACTAAATCAGACAAAATTTGCTGAATGTGAATTTCATCGGCATACACAAGTTCGTTCCCGTTTTGGTAAAACTCAAATATAATTCCGTTGTTAATAAGGTCATTATTTAACAATTGTTTTACATGTCCTACAACTTTCCTTATGTTGACTTTCCTAAACTCTATTGGCTTTGTTCTTACCCTACTGTAAAAAGCCCTAACATGCTGATTTATTTTTTCAATATGTTGTACCATCCTTTCAACCTTTTCAATTTGCTTTGGCTCGGTAAGTTCTCTTCTTAAACTCAAGGCAGTGAACTTCAGAGGCGTAAGAAGATTTTTGATATGATGGGTATAAATCGAAACGAGGTCCACATATGAGAAGTAACTGCCTGCCCCTCCCGCTGTTCTTTCGAAACTTTTCTCGGCTGTGATATCCTTTATTTTTAGGAGAAAACCTTTAAGATCTGGTAAATCCAGAGGATATACGCTTATCCCAATTATCCTCCCCGATGCATATTCAATTTCCATACTTTTTTGGCCAATTTTAACCCTTTCAATAATTTTAGAACCTATCCCATAGGGAAGCTGTTCAAGGTGAGTAAAGGTATGTCTTTGAAAATACTGTGAAACAAAGCTA
>CAZZKY010000006.1:0-1710 GCA_964654765.1 uncultured bacterium
TCCAGTTTTTTCCGCAGTAAGACTGTTTAAACACCACAACGTACATAAACAGTCTGCGAGGTGTAAGTATGGCTGCAATGTTTCAAACAGCATGCGGGGGTTGCCGAGCCAGGAAAAGGCGCAGGGCTTAAGACCCTGTCCCGAAGGGGTCCGCGGGTTCGAATCCTGCCGGCGGCGTCCTGAATTCAGTGATTACAACCGCAACAGGCCTTATCTGCTGAGAAACAGCCATTACGAGATTTTCGATAAACCTTGAAGCGTTATCCGTGCTCTTCTTCAGCCATTCGTATATCGATGGATCTAAGGTTATGTGGAGCCTTTTCCGATATCGACCGTTAGCTTGCTCCGTTTGCCCTTCTGAGCCCTTGGCTTCCTTCTTCTTCTGTCCGGACACATGCTTTTTTGTGCTCATGGCTATTTTTTGGTTTTTGAATTCTATAAGGGTTTCGATGATGAATCGTTAAATATTTATCCCTGGGGAAGATTATAAACCTTAAGGATTGTCTATACGGTTTAGCATGTTCATGGAAATCCCTAATTTAATCATTATAAATTTGGGAAAAACTCTTTTTTCAAAAATACGGCTCATTACATTACCTTGGCTTTGAGCTTGAACAGATCTTAAAACAATACCTTAATACCGCTACATCGAGCACACATGCATGAAAACCAGCACATGAATAAGGGTCCATCACCAACAAAGAAGCATATCGAGCTCCTCAAATGGCTGGGCAAAAACTACAACCACCAGCTAATGCTTTCTGACATTGAAGGCTACATAGCCAACAACTTCGGCATCGATGAAAGAACCGTAAGAAAATACCAAAAGTTCCTATTTGAAAACGGTTTTATCAAAATTTACAAGCAACTATCTTATAATGCAATTTGCGAAGTGAATCCAAGGAAGATCTACGAATTCCTAAAGCAGCATGTCAGAGAAGAAGAGCTCAGGACTTATGCTGTTGCTGAAGCTCTGAAAGTTCAACCAACCGATGAAATCAAAGAATCAAGGAGTATTAAGGCCTATGCTGTGGAAAGATATCTTGCAGAGGATGATATCGAAGAGATAAGGGATAAGTTGGAACAATTCACAAATGTGGTTTTGAGTAAAAAACAGACACGGAATATAATAAGAAAAGGTTTAAGGGAAGATTTACCAATATAAAAGCTGTTTTGCCCTGCAAAGGAGTTTAAAATTTTTTAAATAATTCCAGACTGTTCCGATTTTGAAAAGCTTAGAAAAATATCTCCGATTCTTAATCCGATAGTCTTAAATTCTTCATTCTAAACAGATAAATCAGCCATGAACAAGAAGCTCGACTCCCAATGGGACAAAATAATCGAGCTGAAAAAAGCCAAGAAAGAGAAGCTTGAAAGGATGAAGAAAAAGGCGATGGAGCTTCTGCTTACGGGGAAAGTAAGGATTGCCTGATCTCTGTTATGGGAAATTTGGATTTCTGAAGAAAGCTAAAGCCAGTTTTCAGGATTTTCTGCCAAATTGGGCTATCATTGGAGATCTTTTATTTATAACCAAAGAGCCAAGAAAGTAGACTAAAAACAAATTTTAACACGAGATAAGCTATACCAAGAATTGTAACGATCCAAGCAAGAATCCCGATGATTCCGAAATCTAATTTTGTAAAATGCGAAATAACCGCTATAGCTAAACAGCTGAGCCAGATTATTCCTGCCACCGGAATTACTATTTTT
>CAZZKY010000007.1:0-3388 GCA_964654765.1 uncultured bacterium
TTAGCGAATTTATTACCCTTAAATTTCCTACTCTAATCAGTGATTCTACTTCTTTCTTAGAATCCTTCTCTAACAATTTTACCCATGCGGCCTTAAATTGTAACGATGCAAAGTGTGTGTTCGATTTCTGCAAAGACGTTCAAAATGAGGTTTTATCAATTTATAGCAAACTTCCACCAGATATTGAAGAGGACTTTCTGCACATTGGGGGTTTTCCCTTCGTTTTAGGAATAACACAGAAAAAAGCCTTAGCGTTAGAGTATATTTACAGCGTGATAGAGAAGCTCATAACAAAAGACATCCTTAAGATGAAAAGTTTTAGCTCCCCAACTCTATCAAAAATTGAAGACCTCATTTATTTAATTGCAAGTTCAGACAGCACTGACTACAACAAACTCTGCAAGACCCTCACTCTTGACTTTAAAACTTTACAAAGCGTTATGGATGTCTTAGTGAAAAGTGGCCTTCTCGTTGAGATAAGAAGTTACGGTGAAAAATATGTTAAAGTAAGAAAACCTAAAAAGTATCTATTCGTCTCCCCGTCGCTTAGAGTTAGCGTCCTAAAGGGGCTTATACCATCGGAACTTAAGGGGAAAATTCTCGAGGATTACATTGCGCTGACCTTCCTTCAAGACTTTAAAAAAAGAGAATTTGAGTTGGGCGAGATTTCCCTCATGCATGACTCTTCCCAAAATGGTGCAGACTTTATTCTTAGAATCGGAGACAACAAAAGCGTTATAATAGAGGTTGGATACGGAAAGGACCACTATGGAATGAGACAGATAGAATATACCGCGCAAAAGATAAAGAATTTTACCTACGGTATAGTAATTAGCAATAAAGGAGATTTGGAGCTTTTAAACGATAATGTTGTAAAAATACCGCTCAAATACTGGCTACTTATTTAGAAAGGGTTAGACTCGAACAGGTAACCGAAAATGGTTAATCCTCTGGTATCTCAAAATCCATAAGGTCAGGGTACTTTTCCCGTTTTTCCTTAGCCTTCTTCTTTTCTTCCTCTTCTTTCGATTCCTCCGGCATAATTTCTTCCTTTACTTCGTTTTCCTCTGGGTGGAATTCAGAAAAAAAGTCGTAAAAATCGTGGATGTCCAATTCTTCTCTTTCCTTAGGAAGCACCTCCCCTTCCTCTTCAAGCCCCAAGTCAAACCCAGCCTCTTTAAACTCCTCAAATATGCTTCGGACTTCATCAACAAGGATATCAAGGACTCCTCTCTCTTTCATCTTTACGAGTACGCTTATCGCAGAATTCTTCAACTTTCCCGAAGACTTAGCAAGAATCTCAATCAACACGCTTAAAGCTTTAACAACCTCGTACTTGTTTGAAAAATCATAATCTGCAATTTTTTCAAGAATCTTTATGCGCTCTTCCTGCTTTGCTTTTTTAAATTCCTCAAACAACTCGTCGATAGGTGATAACATACCAAAATTTTAAACTCCCACACCCTAAAAAGCAACATATAATATTTTAACCAACCGAAAATTAGCTTAATAAATTCTCCTGCCACATTTCACACATATCCCCTTATGGGCATCGCATACCATAGCGGGGTTTCTTGCGGGCCATCGTCCACAAACGCAACACTCTTCCCTTGCACTTCCAAATCCACACTGATCACAGAGTAACGCAGGATTTCTTGCTGGCCATTTACCGCATACTACACACTCTTCTCTTCTACTTCCAAACCCATGTTCATCACAGGTCAACGCCCTTACACTCATTTCAAACCTCCTATGCAGGTAAAAATATTATAACATGTAGACCTATAAGATTATGTTCAAAGAACTTTGAGCCTGATACCAAGCAAATATTAACCAGGATGAATCCCCCTAAAGGGGAGGACACTGACTTCCTCCTTTCTTATATGAAACAAAATTTAATCACCTCACTCAAGACGCACCACAGGGAGCAGGACCTTTCACCCTTAATATGAGCCAAAAATCAACCCCTTGACATTCCTGACCCGATAGTCCATAATTACATACCAACCAGTCGGTATCAAAAGAAAGGAGTAAAGGAATGGTTGAATTGGATACAAAGACTAAGATCTTAAAAGCAGGAGAAGAGCTTTTTTCCATAAAAGGATATGATGCAACTTCTGTTCAAGAAATCTGTGAAAAAGCAGAGGTAAGCAAGGGTGCTTTCTTCCACTACTTCCCAACCAAAGAAAGCTTTTTCCTCGAAATACTTGACCTTTGGTTGAAAGACCTCACCCTCAGAATAAACGAATATGTCAAAACCTACGAAAACATCTACGAAAGCCTCTTAAAAATGACTGAACTTTTCAAAGAAATCTTTCAGGAATCCCGCCCTAAATTTCTACTATTCATTGAATTTCTCAGGGCAGGAATAAGAGACGAAAACATCCTTAAAAAACTCTCAGAATACTTCGAACTCTATACCAACTATTTCGCCCAGATTATTTCCGAAGGAATAGAAAGGGGCTTATTTAAAAAGGTGGATCCCAAGGTCGCTGCCCACGTTATAGTTTCTTATGCAATTGGAACAATTGAGCAAGAGGTCTTTAAAACAGATGCTCAAATGGAAGAAATAAGTAGGGAAGGCATAAAGCTTATCCTCGAATCCATTAAAAAGGAGGAATAAAATGAAAGTGCTCTTAACTGGCGCCTTTGGCAACATTGGTCAAAGCACCATTGAGGCCCTTGTAAGTCAGGGCGACGAGGTCAGATGCTTTGACCTCAAAACCAAAAAAAATCTAAAGATATTTAAAAAATTAAAGAAAAAATATGGCGAATTCATTGAGGTTTTCTGGGGCGACATCACCAGGGAACAGGATATAGAAAAGGCTTTAGAAGGCACAGATATAGTCGTGCATCTTGCCTTTATAATCCCCAAACTTTCGGCCACAGGCCTTGAATCAGAAAAGGTCCCCGAAATCGCTTATAAGGTAAATGTTGGGGGAACGAGAAATCTAATTAAGGCGATGGAAAAACTAAAGAGGCCTGAAAAAATCATCTTCACCTCTTCCGTTCACGTCTTCGGCATAACCCAGCACCTTGAGCCCCCCAGAAAACCTAACGAGCCCGCCAACCCGCCAGAGCACTATTCAAGGCACAAATTGGAATGCGAAAATATGCTCAAAAACTCCAATTTAAAGTGGTCCATCTTTCGCCTTGCCGCATCAATGCCCATAAATCTCAAAATAGATCAAACCCTTTTTGAAATAAACCTTCAGAACAGAATGGAATATGTCCATACAAAGGACGTAGGACTTGCCATTGCCCATGGTGTAAGAAGCGAAGAAATCTGGGGTAAGATACTCTTAATCGGTGGTGGTAAAAGGTGCTGGTACACCTATGGCGAAATCGTAGAAAAGGTACTGGAAGGCATTGGCATAGGAATGCTTCC
>CAZZKY010000008.1:0-21017 GCA_964654765.1 uncultured bacterium
GGGATACCCTCTTTGCAGGCGTTGATTCAAACAACATTGATCCTTACATTACGGATTCTATGATTATACAGTGGGTTCCCTGTGAAATTTTACTTGGAGACATACCCTCTGGCACCACCTTGAAAGTTTCTTTGAAGGCGAAAAGTGGATGGGGTCAGAATTTTTACATAGACTCTCTTTGGATATATGCTACTCAACCCGGTGCTATATTTACCTTTGACCCTCAAAGTGATTACGGTAGGATTCCAGAGACCGATAGCTGGTGGTTTAGGATAAAGGTAAGTGAGAACAATTATGGCTTTTTAGCCGATACTCTCTATTATCAGGTTTTAAACACCAAGCAAGAATGGAGTGGGGCAACCCATGATAGCGTTGTGGCAACGGCCACTCCCGGGGATTCCTTCTACTATTATACGGTGACGATACCCGGCGCATCTTCTTCTACCAAACTGCGCTTCTATTTCCGTTTCATTGAAAATTCAAGGTGGGAGTATGCGATAAATTATCCAGATACGGGCTATATTGAAATAATGCCTCTTGGAATAGAAGTGAACCTACCAAAAACTTACCAATTTTCGATAAAGGGTGCTAATCTTTCGAAAGGCCCATTCGAGTTTAGCTATGCTCTCCCTGAAAGGTCAAATATAGAGATATCGGTGTATTCTGTTACAGGGCAAAAGGTTGCAACATTGTGCAAAGACATTAAGGATGCGGGGTATTACTCAGTGAGGTGGAACGGTAGGTCCGATTCAGGCTCTTCTCTTTCTTCGGGTATCTATATAATAAAGATGGTCACCCCGAAAAAGAGCTTTACAACGAGAGTGATCTTGACAAAGTAGAAAAGGCAATTAAATAAGGAAGGGGTAGTTTAATTTTTTAATGACTCGTTTTTACTACTAAAAGGATGGTGCAGTATGCAGGATTTTAAAGAAGTTATAGATAGGCTCGTCAAAGAGTTTAACGAAACCCGTTCCCCCGAGTGTGAAGCAAAGGTTGTTTCCTTAGAACGTGACTCTTTGCTGGTTGAATTCACCGGTACTGCTGCCTCTTGCAGTTGTTGTTTCGATGAGCATGCGCAGGATTTTATCTATTATCTTAAAGACTTTACTGGGATGGATTTTGAGATCACAGAAATGAAAAGACCAACTTTCGGAAAATTTTTGGTGAGATTTGAAAGGCTCGAGACCTGATTTCTATCTTGGTATTCCCCTGGGCGGAATTACGGTGTGGGAGATTTTCAACCCCGCAAGGCGGGCACGTTTTACGGTGAAGTCACCATAGGTATCGTTTATTCTGTCAAGGGAGAATTCAAGTTTTATCTCTTTTTCTTTGTTTTCGAAGAGAGAAAGCTGTAGTTTCAAAGGTTCAAGGGCAAAGACGGAAACTCCTATAAGCCTTATGGGCTTAATTTCAAGTATTCTGCTTAGGAGAAAGAGTGCATTCCTATAAATTTCTGTGCTGGTAATTACGGGTTTTGAAAATTTCTTTGAAATTCCATTGCCGGTGAAATCTGAGTATCTCACATATACCGATACTCCGTATCCCATAAGGTTGTGTTTTCTCAATCTTCTACCCGTTTTTTCACATAAATATAATAGATAGGCCTGAATTTCATCAGGGTCTATTATATCCCTTGAGAAGGTTTCCGAGTGGCCGATACTTTTCATCTGGAGGCCATTTTCTAAGAGAGTAAAATATCCTGCATCCTTTCCCATGGCCATATCTTTGAACCATTTTCCCCTGATGCCGAATCTTCTTACCAGAACATCCTCGTCAGTTACCCATAGGTCTCTTACTGTTCTTATTCCAATGGACCTCAGGGCCTCTGCACTTCTTTCGCCAATACCTGGTATTTCCTCAACGTCTAATTCACCAAGTTTTTCAAGGATCTCTTCTTCTTTTATTTCCATCAATCCATCAGGTTTTGATAATTCACAGGCCATTTTAGCTATGACCCTTGATGGCCCGATGCCAATGGTAAGCGGAACCTGGAAATGTTTTTTTATGTATTTCTTAATTTTCTTAGCCGCCTCTATAGGCTCTGGTATACCTGTGACATCTATAAAGGCTTCATCTATAGAAAAGACTTCTACTTTCTGAAAGTTTGCTTGCAAGTACTCCATTATGGATTCGGAGATGTAAGCATATTTTACTATGTCGGCGGGTATTAATACTATGGAAGGACAAAGGTCCTTTGCCTTGTAAGTAGGCATCCCCGCTTTGACTCCATATTTCCTCGCTTCGTAGGATACAGAAGCAACTACGCCGTGCCTCTGGGCTCCTGTTACCACGCCTACGGGTTTCCCCTTTAGCTCTGGACGCGCAGCGACCTCACAGGACACGAAGAAAGCGTCCATATCAACCAAGAGAAATTTTCTACTCATCGATTATAACCTCCAGTTTCCATTCAAGGGTTTCGTGATTGAAAGCGAGGATGTACCTGTTTGCACCGTCCGATGAAGAAAACCGGGTAATAAGATTACGTCCAACCCTCTCTTTCCATATAGCATCAGGTTTTTTAAGTTTAATTAGGTTTCCAGAAAGTTCAATGTATATGGGATAGACAGTACCTGCGCTGTTGAACCTGGCAATTACATTTATTTTTTGGTTGAGGGGTTCCATTATGTATACAATTGTATACTATATGGGGTGTTTTGTCAATAGGGCAGGTTTGTGTTGCAATTAGAAGTTAGAATTTCACAACTTGGGCAGTTGGGAATTTTAAAAATCCGATGTCGCGGTATAAGAGACTACATCAATCTACATTTAACCTTTCAGTTTTTTTTCGAGGATTTGCTTCACCTGGATAGGGTTTCCGCTTCCTTTTAGCTTTTTCATGCACTGACCCAGAATAGCCTGGAAGACCCCTGTTTTGCCCGAAAGATATTTTTCTACCAACTCTTTTTGTTCTTCCAAGACTCCGTCAATTATCCTTTCCAGTTCATCTTCACTCAGTTTCCTTGAAGATTCAGCAAGTTCTTCAATACTCTTTGAAAGGGGCACACCCTTTTCAAAAAATCTCGTAAGAGCCTCTTTTGCTTGATTGTTGTTTATTTCTCCAATTTCCAAGGAGTGGGCCAGTCTTATGAATTCAGAGGGGTCCAGGTCGTAGAATTGACAGGTTTTGCCTATGTAGGCTGGAAAGATCACGGTAATCCAGTTGGCAACCAATTTTTTATCCTTTACTTCTCTGGCAATCCTGTCAAAAAATTCAGAGTATTCTCTGTCGAAGGCAATGAGTCTCGCCTGTTCAGGAGAGAGTTTGTAGTTTTCAATGTACCTTGCGTATTTTCTATCGGGTAATTCTGGCATTTCGGCTTTAACTTCTTCAATGAATTTATCATCAAGAATAAGTACGGGCAGATCAGGCTCAGGGAAGTACCTATAGTCCATACTCTCTTCCTTTGTTCTCATAGGCCTTGATTCACCCAAGTATTCATCCCACATTCGCGTTTCCTGATGGATTTTTTTCCCTTCTTTTAAAAGTTTTTCTTGTCTTTCCCTTTCATAGTTGAGCGCATCATAAACCGCTTTAAATGAGTTGAGGTTTTTTAGCTCCACTTTGGTGCCGTAAATCTCTGGATTCTGGGAAAGGGAGATATTCGCATCCACACGGAGTTCACCTTTTTCCATATCACAGTCAGAAATTTTTAAATATCTGAGGTAATCACGGAATTTTTCAAGAAAAAGTTTAGCTTCAAGGGGAGAAGAGATGCTGGGCTTTGTAACGACTTCCAGCAAAGGAATTCCACTCCGGTTAAAGTCAAGAAGGACCTCACCCTGAGGAGTATGTATGGACCTCGCAGCCTCTTCTTCTATATTCATTCGTTCAATTTCAATCCTTTTTATTTCACCATTTACATTGATGTCAAGGTAGGCTTCTACTGCAATGGATTCACTGTACTGGGTAATTTGATACCCTTTAGGAAGGTCTGGGTAGAAATAGTTTTTTCTGTAAAATCTCGACCGCTTATTGATTTTTGCATTGAGTGCAAGGGCGACTTTGAGAGCCATCCTTACCGCTTCTTCGTTTAATACTGGGAGTACGCCAGGGTATCCGAGACAAACAGGGCAAACGTTGGTGTTGGGTATAGCACCGTACTCATTTTTGCACCCACAGAAAAGCTTTGTCTTAGTTTTCAATTGAATATGGATTTCAAGGCCTATTCTCGTATAATAATTTTCCTGCATATAAAAATTTTACAGGTCTTTTGAAAGACTTGAAAAAATCATGTAAAATTAAAGCAGTACAGGAGGTTATATGGATATTCAAAAACCTTTTGAAATAGAGTTGGATGAAAACGTTGCCCAAGGTGTTTACTCTAATATGGTTATGATCTCTTTCTCACCCAGCGAGTTTGTTATTGACTTTGCCAAAATCCTTCCGGGACTGCCGAAAGCCAAGGTCCAGGCGAGGGTTTTGATGACGCCACAGCATGCAAAATTGTTGTTGAAAGCGCTGGAAGACAACATCAAGCAGTACGAAGCAAAATTTGGGGAAGTAAAACTCTTTGGAATGGAACAGAGGAAGATGGGGTTTACACCTGAGGAAAAGTAGTGAATGGTTATAAAAGGTATAGTGGAATACGATGGAACCGACTTTTACGGATGGCAAATTCAAAAAGACCAGAGAACTGTTCAGGGCGTGCTAAAAGAGGCACTGGAAACTCTGCTTAAGGGTATTGATTTCAGGTTAATTGGAGCCTCCAGAACAGACACAGGAGTTCATGCGGAGAATCAAGTATTCAGTTTGCATATTCAACAGGATTTGGATATTGAACTTCCTAAATTTAAAAAGGCTCTGAATGCAATTTTGCCTCAGGATGTCTATGTAAAATCTCTCGAGTTTGTATCCAATGATTTCCATGCAAGGTTTTCTGCAAAGTCAAAGATTTACCGGTACAGGATATTAGATGGCAAACGTTCACCTCTCAGATCACGGTACGTGTGGGAGTTGCCTTACCGTTTAGATGAAGCGGTTCTTTCACAGTGTGCAAAGTTAATCAGGGGTGAAATAGATTTCTCCTTCCTTGAGATGGTTAAAGAAAAAGAGGTTAAAAAGGTTTGGTTTTACGACGCATATTGGGAAAGGGATAAGGATGAGATGGTTTTTTATGTTGAGGGAAGCCATTTCCTTTACCGACTGGTAAGGGTTCTCGTTGGCTCGATGATTTATTCATACAGAAAATTCAGTAATTGCAAGTTCTTTGAAAATTTTTTGCAGGGGAAAGAAAAAAGGGTTATTGTTGCTCCTGCAAAGGGGTTGACTCTTTTGGAAGTCAAATATTAAAAGGAGGATTGTAATGAAGATCTTTGTAGATACTGCAAATGTTAAGGAAATTGAAGAGCTTGCTCAGTGGGGTATCATTGAAGGTGCAACCACAAATCCCACACTTCTTTCTCAGGAAGGTGGGGACCCGATCAAAACAATAAAGAGGATTTGTGAGATTTTGAAGGGGCCGGTTTCTGCCGAAGTAGTCTCTACCGATTATGAAGGAATGGTAAGGGAGGCGAGGGAACTGGCAAAGATTGATGAGCATGTGGTTATAAAGATACCAATGACTGTTGATGGCTTAAGGGCAGTGAGGACACTGTCTAAGGAGGGGATTAAGACAAATGTAACCCTAATTTTTCAGCCTGTACAAGCTTTGCTCGCCGCCAAGGCAGGGGCGACCTACGTTTCACCCTTTGTAGGGAGGCTTGATGACATTAGTCATTACGGTCTTGACATCGTGGAGCAAATTTTGCAGATTTTTGAGAATTACGGTTTTGAAACGGAAGTTATTGTGGCTTCCGTGAGGCATCCTCTCCACGTCCTTGAGGCTGCGCTTATGGGGGCACACATTGTAACAATTCCACCAAAGGTCATTAGACAGCTCGTGAATCACCCACTTACAGACATAGGAATTGAAAGGTTTCTCAAAGATTGGGAAAAGTTAAAAGGGAAATAGGATTTAAGATGACGCTTGAAGAAAAAGTAGGCTTAACTATTGCCTTTCTCCTTTTGCTTCTCATTGGGGGACTTTTTCTGACGCGAGATTTTAATATCCGCAAAAGTAGAACCTATTACGAGGCAATTTTTGAAGGTCCAATTAATGTCAGAAAGGGCGATGCTGTTACGGTTCTCGGTGTACCAATGGGCAAGGTTTCCGATGTTCGGATTGAAGGGAAGAAGGTTGTCATAACCTTCTACACAGAGAATTACAAACTGAATGAAGGATCCAATGTTATCCTCGAATCCTTCGGGCTTTTGGGGCAAGTAAGGCTTCTGGTGATACCTGGAGAGGGTAAACCTGTGCAAGGGGGGTACAGATTTCAAGGGCTTAGGACGAGGAGTTTCGATGATGTAGTAAGGGAATTTTTGAACCTTTCCGATACACTTGTGAGCTTTTTAAAGGAAATGGAAAACACTTTTAAGGAGATAAAACCTGTAGTTATGCGTTTGGACGGAACTCTTACCGAGGTTGATGAGATGCTCAGGGGATTGAGGGACACCGCCTTTGTTGCGATCTCAGAACAAAATAATAACATTACTACGGTTTTAAAGAGGCTTGATGCTGTGCTAATGGAAGCTGATTCAACAATGAAGGCTTTAAGAAGAAACCCACTTTTATCAAATGATTCTCTTTACAATAAAATTAATTCTGCTTTTGAGATGATGCAAATGATTTCACAGGAACTTAGGAAGGGTATTGAAATAAAAGCCAGACTTAAACTATTCTAAAATGGCTAAGTCACAGAAATCGAAGTCCTATTTTGTATGCTCGAATTGTGGGTATGAGAGCGTAAAATGGCTCGGTAGGTGTCCGAATTGTGGTGAATGGGATACATTTAAGGAGTTTAGAGACCAGCCTTTGGATTCTACTGCTAATTCTGGTGTGCATAAGGTAAGGAGAATTAGCGAAATAGAGACCAAGGAGTACGCTAAAGTTCCTACGGGTATATATGAATTTGATAGGGTATTGGAGGAAGGAATCACCCCTTCAAGTCTGATATTGTTGGGGGGTGAACCCGGAATCGGCAAGTCGACTTTGTTGCTCCAAATAGCAAAGGCTATAACTGACAAGGGGCTGAAAGTCCTCTATGTTTCGGGAGAGGAATCACCTGAACAGGTGAAAGGTAGGGCATCGCGTATTGGAGTTTTTAGTGATCTTTTGTATATAATAGGCGAACAGGACGTCTTCGAAATTAAGGCAGTTGTCGAAAAAATTGACCCTTTTCTTCTTATCATTGATTCTATTCAAACGATTTTTAAGCCGGAGGTTGAACAGGTTGTGGGAAGCGTAACCCAGGTGAGAGAGTGTGGAGCAGAACTTCTTCGGCTTACGAAGGAAAGGTTTATGAGCACCATTATTGTGGGTCATGTTACCAAGGATGGCACCCTTGCGGGTCCGAAAACATTGGAACATATGGTAGATGTTGTGTTATATCTTGAAGGCGAAAAGGGATCGGATTTAAGAATTTTAAGATGTACAAAAAACAGGTATGGGAGTTCCGATGAAATAGGTATATTTGAAATGACTTCCAGTGGCTTAAAAGAGGTGAGTGACTCAGCCACACTGTTTATTTCAAAGGACCACGTGAGGAAGGAAGGAATTGCTTACACAGTCCTTATGGAGGGGAAAAGACCAATACTTGCTGAAATTCAATCTTTAGTACTCCCGACTTTTTTCCCTTCTCCCCAAAGGGTAACTACAGGCTTCGACACCAAAAGACTTTATATGCTTCTTGCCGTTGTTGAAAGATTTACTGGAGTAAATTTGAGGGGTATGGACATATTTTTGAATGTGACGGGAGGAATAAGGATAGGCGATTCCTCTGCTGACCTTGCGGTGGTGGCTTCAGTCATATCTTCATATAAAAAGAAGGCTTTGCCTGAAAATGCTGTTTTTATCGGAGAAGTAGGCCTTGGCGGCGAAGTGCGAAGGGTTGTAAACCTTCAAAAAAGAATTGAAGAAGCCAGAAGGCTTGGTTTTATAAATGTGTTTTCACCATTAGAATTTAAAAGTGTTGAGGAGGTTGTTAGGTTATGTCTTGGTTAAACATTCGGCGTATTATCGTTTTTATTGTGTTGTTTGGCCTTATCGCCTTTGTGGGCATAAGAGTTCATTTATCTTACTATTTGGCGGTTGCAGTTGCTTTCTTCATTTCCTATTCAATTATTGCTCTTGAAAAGCTTCTCTATAGGAGGACATTAAGAGAGGTTGCTATATACCTTGCAACGATCATCTCGGGTGCCATTCTCGGTTCTTTTATTGGCTTTTTAATAATTCAATTTCCTCTTTTCAGGAGACCAGAGACCAGAGGGTGGATATTCCTGATTACCAATACAGCGACAATATACCTCTTTGTTGCTTACATTTTGTCACGAAAGGATGAGATTATTAAATCCAAGGAGAAGAGCAAAGGGGAGATTAGAAAATACACAAAAATTGTCGATACAAGCGCACTTATTGATGGTAGAATAGTGGATATGGTGGAACTTGGATTTCTTGAGGGTAATCTTGCAATCCCCGCCTTTGTGCTAAAGGAGCTTCAAAATATTGCGGATTCTAAGGACCCAGATAAAAGGGAAAAGGGAAGGCGAGGGATGGAGATGCTTGATAAATTAAAGGAATTGCTCAAAGATAGATTATTGATTGTTCGTGAAGATATGCCAGGGAGGCATGATGTGGATGAAAAACTTATCGAGTTGGCGAGAAAAACCGGTGCCAAGCTTATTACTACCGATTATAATTTGAAAAAAGTTGCAGAACATCAAGGTGTTTTTGTTTTAAATGTTAACGAGCTTACGGAAAGGTTGAAGTTGCCTTTAAATTCAGGAGATTTAATTAAGATCAAAATAGTCCGTGAAGGTAAGGAAAGGGATAAAAAGCAAGGAGTAGGATATCTTGTGGATGGCACTATGGTGGTTGTTGACGGTGCGAGTTCTTACATAGGTCAGGAGATTGAAGTAGTGGTTCATTCAGTTTTGCAGACGGAAACCGGCCGTATTGTTTTTGCGAGATTAAAGGGGGAAATGTAATATGGGACCTTTCCACACCGCTTCCGATGATGAAATTAAAAAGGGATTAACTACGGACATTTATTTCAAACGTACAGTAGAGATTTTAAAGCGTAAAAACGTTAAGAAGCGGGTGGTTGCAGAGTTCACCGTCGGGTCTTTACCTGACAATTACCCCTGGGCGGTGTTTGCTGGATTGGAGTATGTTGCGAGGTTATTGGAAGGGCTTCCAGTAAATCTGTATTCGATACCTGAGGGTACGTTGTTTACACCAAGGGACCCAGAAGGAATTCCTGTACCCGTTATGTTCATTGAAGGTGAATATTCTGTTTTTTCTGAATTTGAAACTCCTGCCCTGGGTTTTATATGTCAGGCTTCAGGCATAGCTACAAAATCTGCGAGAATTAAAAAGGTGGCTGGGGATTCGGTGGTCTTGTCCTTTGGAGTAAGGAGAATGCATCCTGCCCTTGCTCCTTTTATTGATAGAAATGCCTATATTGGCGGTTGTGACGGTGTTTCTTCAATATTAGGAGCCGAGGCTATTGGCAAAAGGCCAACAGGTACCATGCCACACGCATTGATGCTTGTTATGGGGGAAGAAGAAGCTTGGAAGGCTTACGATGAGGTGATTCCTCAGGACATTCCAAGAATTGCCCTCATAGATACTTTTGGTGATGAAAAATTTGCAGCATTGGAGGCAGCTTCCAAGATAAAAGATCTTCTTGGGGTTAGGCTTGATACTCCAGCATCCCGACGGGGTAATATGGAACGAATTGTAAAAGAAGTTAGGTGGGAGCTGAATTTGAGGGGGTTTGAGAATGTAAGGATTTATGTTTCGGGAGGACTTGATGAGGATGACATCCCGCCCCTCAAGAAGGCTGGTGCCTTCGGATTTGGTGTAGGAACGTCTATTTCCAATGCCCCGACTATTGATTTTGCTATGGACATAGTGGAAGTAGAGGGGATTCCACTGGCGAAGAAGGGCAAGTTCAGTGGAAAAAAGAAGGTATGGAGATGCAATAATTGTCTAACTCTTAAAGTCACCTCTAATAATGTTGACTCTGTTAAATGTTTTTCTTGTGGTCAGAATATGGAGCTTATGCTGGTACAGTATATAGAAAATGGAAAGATGGTGCGTCCCTTACCCACTGTAGATGAGATAAGAAGTTACGTTTTGACACAGATTCAACGAGTTGATCTTCAAATATGAGATAAATATGAAGAAAATTGTTATCCTTGCCTCTGGAAACGGGAGTAATTTTGAAGCCATTATAAAGGCTATAAGGAAGAATAGCTGGCCCATTGAGTGTGTCGCAATGATTACCGATAATCCTTTTGCCCGGGCAATAAAAAGGGCCAAGAGACTGAAGGTTCCTTATGTTATACTGGATTACAAGAGCTTTGAGGGTAAGAGGGCTTATAACGAGGCGCTAATGAAAAAACTTGAAGAGTTAAGCCCAGACCTTATTGTGCTCGCAGGGTATATGAGAATCCTCCCCCCTTCCATCGTTGAGCGTTTTAGATGGAAAATTGTAAATATACATCCCGCCATTCTACCGGCCTTTCCCGGTTTGAATGCTATAGAAAGGGCTTATAAGGCAGGTTGTAAGGTCATGGGAATAACCATTCACTATGTAGATGAAGGTGTCGATTCTGGACCAATTATAGAACAGGCCTGTATTAAGGTGAGGGAAGGTGAAACCCTGGAAAGCGTTGAAAGAAGAATCCATAGGTTGGAGCACAAAACCTATCCATATGTGATCAAAAAATTGTTGCTGGGGGATTAATATGAAACCCTTCGCTCTTGTTAGCGTTTATTATAAAGATGGAGTCGAAGAACTTGTCCACACATTAAAGGACTCGGGCTACGGAATCCTTTCAACAGGAGGCACCCTTGAATACCTGAAAAGCAAGGGATTTGATGTTACCAGTGTTGAGGAGATAACGGGTTTTCCAGAGTCACCGGGTGGAAGGGTTAAAACCCTTCATCCTGCAATCTTTGCCGGTATTCTTGCTCGAAGGGATAATAGAGAGGATTTAAAATTCCTTGAAAGTCATAACCTTCCTCTAATAGATTTTGTTATTGTCAATTTGTATCCTTTTAGTGAAAAGTTAGATCTTGAACTTGAAGCTCTTCTTGAATTCATTGACATCGGAGGAGTTTCACTCATAAGAGCTTCCGCGAAGAATTACTTATGGGTTACCCTTGTTTGCGACCCTTCAGATTATAAATGGGTTTCAGAAAAAGTCAAGAGCGGCAGTTTGTCTATTGATGATAGAAAAATCCTTGCCCTCAAAGGGTTTAGAAAGGTCATTGAGTATGATAGTGCGATTTATAATGAACTCTCAAAAAGATTTGACGTGGGTGATGGCTTCATCGCTGGAGCCTTTTACAAGGCCTTTGACCTCAGGTACGGTGAAAATCCACATCAAGAGGGGGCAGTTTATTACAATTCTATCTTTGAAGAAACTTTTTTAAAAAGAAGTGAACTTCTATGGGGTATAGAGCTCTCCTACAATAACATTCTTGACCTTTACTTTGCGTGGCAGGTTGTAGACGAATTTAAAGAGCCCTCATGTGCTATAATTAAACATAATGTCCCCTGTGGTGTGGGAATTGGGGAGAGTCTGGATGAAGCCTTTTGGAAGGCATTAAAATCAGATGAGGAGTCTGCCTACGGTGGAATTGTTGCCTTCAATGGTTTAGTAGATGAAAAGCTTGCCAATTTGCTAAATGACTTCTTTTTTGAGGTTCTGGTCGCACCCGACTTCAAGCAGGAAGCTATTGAAATTCTTAAAAAAAAGAAGAAAAGAAGGATTGTAAGGGTGAAGGACGGAGGCTTATCTCCACTGGAATGTAGATTCGTAGATTGGGATTTACTCGTTCAAAGAAGAGACACGAGAGAATTAAAAAGAGAGGATTTAAAAGTTGTAGCAGGAAAGTTTGATGAAGCCTGGTTTAAGGATGTATACTTTGGAGACAAGGTTGTTAAACACGTAAGATCTAATGCTGTAGTTCTCGTTAAAGATGGAATGACCGTGGGAATCGGTGGGGGTCAGACGAGCAGAGTGGAGGCTCTGCGAATTGCCCTTAGGAAGGCAGGAGAAAGAGCAAAGGATTCAATCCTTGTTTCTGATGGTTTTTTCCCCTTCAGTGATAGTATAGAGCTTGCCCACAGCCATGGAATTAAGCTGGTCGTTGAGCCGGGAGGCTCGGTAAGAGACCAGGAAATAATTGATAAAGCAAAGGAACTGGGAATTAACCTTGTTTTCACTGGCATAAGGCGATTCAGGCATTAGTTTGGAAATTTTTTTCGCACATATTAGAATGTTCATATTATGAAAAGGTTCCGCAGAGTTGTTAAAATATTAGTAAAATTGGGTTTTCTGGCTTTTGCCACTTTTTCACATGCACAGGAACTTATTACCAATGGTAGTTTTGAGGAGTGGAGTGGAGGATTACCAACAGGTTGGACCAAGGAAAGCGGAGTTAATATAACTCAATCAAGCAATCCAGTGTATGATGGGAATTACAGCGTGGGTTTAGAGGCAACAGGGGCTACTAACGCTGGGATATATCAAGATGTTCCTGTTACTCCAGGTGTCTCTTATACATTTAAAGTAGCCCTTTATGCGGTGAACGGAACAGGGAACCAGGGGGTAGGTTTTCTAATAAGCTGGTATACAGCGAGTGGATCCTTTATATCATCAACATCAGTTACATATGCGAATATTCTGAATTCATGGGTAATTGATTCCATTGTAGCTACCGCCCCAGACAATGCCGCCTACGCTCGCCTAAGGATCAGGTGTTACGCTGATAATGCCCTTGGCGGCTATGCAGATAAGGCATCTTTTTATAGAACGGATTCCCCTCCTCAGGGTTCGCCTCCCAGCTTTGCTTCAATTGTCAGAATTCCAGAATACCCTGAACCTGATCAATCTTTCAATGTTGTGGCTCAGCTCATTGACCCTGATGGGGATGTACAATCTTGTAATCTTTACTGTAGCGTTAATTTTGGTGCGTTTCAATCTATTGTCCCAGACTCCGAGCAGAATTACTCCTATTATTTTACCATTCCAGGCCAGCCCAGTGGAAGCTTTGTAAGATACTACCTCGTTGCCAGCGATCAATATCATACAGTCTACTCTGACACCTTTGGATTTCAGGTGGGAGGATTTTCCTTTACCGTATATTTTGAGAACGACGATTTACTAAACAAGCTCGGTGAGTTCATCCACAACGCTACATACTCTCTGGATTGCTGTTATTATGAAATCTTCAATGATGTGATTGTAGATTCACTGATAGCAGCAAAAGGGCGGGGGGTAAAAATCCGAATAATAACTGATTCGACATATTACGATAAATCTGGAATTACAAGGTTAATCCAGAGTGGAATTCCGGTTATCCACGAGGGGGTAGGTCCTAACTCAACAAATCACATCATGCACAATAAGTTTATCGTTAGAGATTTTAGAGATAACGACCCTTCCAATGATTTTGTGTGGACTGGAAGCTTTAATGCTGGGGATATCTTACATGTTGATAATGTCCTGATTATCAAAAGCACAGAAGTGGCTGGAGCATACACCCAAGAGTTTGAACAGATGTGGGGTAGTGTGGCAGATGAGCCTGATACCCTTGCTTCTCGAACAGGCACAAGAAAAAGTGATGTACTTGAAAACCACTGTTTTGTCTCAGGGAGTGATACGGTATGGATCTATTTCTCACCCCAGGATAATCCCATTCAATACGTTTGCAGTTTTGCCTCAAGGGCAAGATCTTCGGTTTCCTATCTTATTTATAGTTTTACTCGAGAGGATTTGAGAGATACACTGATTTCCCTTCACAATCGTGGAATTTCTGTCCGTGGGGTTCATGAAGATAATGCTGGCATCAATCCCGTTTTTACAGATTTGCAGAATGCTGGACTTGATGTTTACTGGGCAAATGTTTCTTCGCCTTACAACCTTCTTCACGCAAAGGTTATGATTATTGATACGACCTATGTTATAACGGGGTCAATGAACTGGTCAAATAATGGCACGAGCTATAATGACGAGAACTTGGTAATAATAAGGAATTCTGAAATTGCGAGGTTGTACTGGGACTGGTTCAAATTCCATTATACAGCGGCAGGGGGATACTTGGACATCTCCGAATTTAGTTCAAGAAGAGGTATTATTGCTTCGCCGAATCCTTTCACGGGTTTTGTTAAGTTTTCAAGGGCTAATCTTTCGGTATTTGATGTGAACGGTAGGGAGATAAAAAGGATAGGTGAAGAAAAGTACTGGGACGGCAGGGACTTTCAGGGCAAAACAGTTCACCCCGGAGTTTATTTCGTCAGGGATGAACGGGGAACTATCTTAGGAAAGATTATAAAAATAAGGTAGTCAAACTAAAAGAGCGGAAAGGATCCCCGTTAGAAATATTCCGTCAAAGACTCCGGCACCCCCAATACTTACAAAGGTACTATGTAAATTTTTAATATTGTGTAAGTTCAACAAATCTGCTCCTATAAGAGTTCCAAGGGTTCCGGTGATATAGGCACAGGCTGCAGGGTTCTCAGGGTAGAATATGTAAGATAAGAGGATTGCGAGAATTGGTGGTATAAGTGCAGGCATTACGAAGCCTCTACCTGGAATAACTCTGGTCATTGATTTACAAATAAGTGCCATGATGATTACAGGGATTATGCAGTGAATTGGATTGATTTTAGTAAGGAGGTAGAGAGAGACTATTACTGGTATTATAGCACCACCAACGTTTATGCCTACAATGGTCTCTCGAACTTCAGGGATGACGAACCAGAAGTTTCTCCTTAGGGTATAGGAAGTCTGCCTTGCTAAAGGTATATTGATGAAGCTTCCAAGCAGGGTAAAGAGGTAAAGAAAGATAGCAGTTTGTGGACTAATTCCCAGCTTTGTAAAAGCAAAGGGGATTAAGCCCAGCATCCATAAGGTTAGAAAAATCCCTGTAAAGATTAAAATCACTAAAAGGAGTATAATTCCAAAGGGAATAAAGATCATTTATTCTCCTCTTCTTATTTTTGTATATGCATCAGGTAGTCTCACGTAGAAAGGATCCGCTTCCATTGGCTTTACAGGTTGTAACTGGTCTTTTAATTGCATGAAAGCCTCGTAGAGCACATCGGCATCGGGAAATTCCGTAAAGTACTCAATTTCGTAATCGGGGTAGTTGGCCTTCAGATTCTCAATTTTTTCAATGCCAATTTCCGAGATTCTTTTTTTTGATTCATACAGCGCGTAAAATACTTCCCCTTTTTGCGCTGGAAGACAGGGTATGTAATGTTCTTTGCCTTGTCCCTTAGTGATGGCGAGGGCGTCGAGGGATTTTATGGTGTAAAGTTTGTAACTTGTTTTTTTTAGGTAGAAGGCCTTTGCCAATGCGTATCCAATCCTGAGGCTTGTGAATAATCCCGGACCTTCGTAAATGATGAGTTCTTCAATGTCCTCAGAGGTCGCTTTTTTTAATTTGAGAAGTGTGTCTAAGAGGAGAATTATATTTTCCTGATGCGAGTATTTTATGAAGGATTTTATGAAATACTCTTTTTTGTGGTTAAAAGACAGAAGAAGAGATGGGAAACTTGAAAGATTTCCTACGAAAATTGAAATCATAAATAATTTAGGGGGCCCTAAAGGGCCCCCCAGAAATCCTAAATTATATTCCTGCTGTGAAGGGTTCCTCAGCGAGGTCTTGAAGACCAAGTTGTGAGAGCTTCGCCTTTGTAGGAATTCCCTCTCTGGACCATCCTCTTGCAATGTAATATTCATCGAGCATCCTGTTGAATTCTTCTTCTGATACGTAAAGCCCTTTGGAAGGACCGGCAGGAATTGGAACATTCATAACTTTCCAAGGAAGATGGTCGTCTTTTCTGGAGAATCCCTCTCTTACATTGAACATTTTGGTTATGTTATATATTCTATCGCCTGCGACCCAAAGTTCCTCCTCGCTTATATCCCATCCCGTTACTGCCTTGAACATCTCAGGGAAGGCCTCGATAAAGAACATGTGCCTTGAAAATTTGCAGGCACCTGTGGCATCGTAAAGGGTCATTAAGTCTTCCAGGGTCTTTATTTCAAAGCCTTTCCATTCGCCTTTCGTTCTGTCGACATTTGACATCTTCCACCATTTTCCAGTGAGTTCAATTCCGTAAGCGCCACCTGTTAGATGGCAACCGCCTCTCGTGGATACTGCAAAGGCCAGTGCTACACCCTTTAATCCACGAATGTCGTAGGCAGGTAACTCAAGGCCTTTGATATGAACGGCATATTTCCAAGAGTCTTTGCCAAGTTTCTCTGCCGCTTCCTTTGAACCGTTAAAGAGTAGTTCTCCCAGTTTCCCTTCTTTCTTTCCCATCATTTCAATAGCCTTCACTGCTGCTTCGTCATTACCAAATCTCAGGTCAAGCCCATCGGTGTCTTCCTTTGTCAGCAGGCCGAGTTCATAGCATTCCATGGCCCAGGCGAGAGTCACACCGGCTGAAATGGCATCAAGGCCATAGTCGTCGCAGAGTTTGTTCATTTTGGCAACGGCCCCAATGTCATCTATGCCCAGGACTCCACCAAGGGAGTATAAAACCTCATATTCCACACCTTCAACTTCTGTGCCTGCGTATTTTCCATCAGTTATCTTTATATATCTACCGCAAGGTTTTGTGCAATGTGGACAGGGCCTATTTTTCACCGTGTATTTCGGGGCCCAGTAGTACGGGTCAAGGTGAGATTTTTCGCCTTCCTTTAGTTGGTCGTAAACAGGCATGTAACCATATCTCCAGTTTAGAGAGGGGAATGTTCCTCTTTCTTTGTTTACCCATTCATAGAACTCACCGCTTCCGTACTTCATATCTGCTTCCGTTGCTGGATGTTCTTTTAGGATCTTTCCCCACTTGATAATAAGTTCTCTTAACAAGTTTTTGTCGTAGTATTCTATTTCACCAGTCCCCTTTACTGCAATAGCTTTTAGCTTCTTTGATCCCATTACTGCTCCAACACCACCTCGGGCTGCCTGTCTCTCTTCAAAATCCACTTCTGATATCTTGGATAACTTTTCACCGGCAGGCCCAATGATGCCCGTTCTTACCTTACCGTGCCATTCCTGAAGTTTTTTGTGGGCTTCACTGGTTAAGGTTCCCCAGAGTTCTGTAGCGTCTTTAATTTCCACCTTATCATCCTCAATTAGGATGTAAACAGGTTTATCGGATGCCCCTTCTATAATAAGGCAGTCGTAACCAGCTTTTTTAAGTTCTTCCCCAAGATACGCACCAACCATCGCTCTTCCATATCCTCCGGTAAGAGGCGATTTGAAGTTGAGTGCAGTTTTAGACATTGTGGGTAGCCCTGTTGCTACAAGGCATCCTGGGGTTATAATTAACTTGTTTTCTGGACCAAGAGGATCTGTCTTTGCGGGAACTTCATCGTACAGTATTCTTGCACCGAACCCAACTCCGCCAATGTATTTCCTTGCAAACTCTTCTTTCAGGGGTTCAGTTTTTATCTCTTTTGTGGTGAGGTTGACCCTTAAGATTTTCCCCGCAAAACCTTTCATGAAAAAGCCTCCTGTTTAGTTAAGAAATTATAACGAAAATTCTTTACTTGTTCAAATTTTCAGAGATTTCTAACAAAAAATCAAGCGTTGAAGGTTTGAGAATTTTTGCTTTGTTTCTCTGAAGCTTTTATTCCAAGAGTTTCCGAGCGAATAAGAGTGTGGCTTATTGTTGATTTGTTCGACTGCTTTTTTGCCGTTTAAACATATAGAAAGATCAGGAATTCTATTTTGCTCTTTTTGTATCGGTCTTTAATGCCAGCTTCAATTGTTTGAATTGCGGTAGGCCTTCGATTAAAATTATAGCATGCCTGGGAATTTTTTTTCTATTTCAGAACTACATACCAAATTTCTTTCCGAGGAGATTAGACCCGTTGAGGTTGTGAGTGAACATCTCAAACGTATAAACGACAATCAACGTACTTTAAATACTTTTATAAGTATTCTGGATGATTACGCCCTTCGCAGGGCAAGGGAATTGGAGGAGGAATTACCGAAGTATAGAGAGCGAGGCACGTTGCCTCTCCTTTTTGGCGTCCCTGTTGGTATAAAAGATAACATCAATCTTAAAGGTTTTGGAACTTCTTGTGCATCAAGAATTCTTTCAGGATATATTTCCCTCTACAATGCAACTGTTGTAGATCGTTTGCTCAGTGAAGGTGCCATTATTATCGGAAAACTCAATATGGATGAATTTGCCATGGGTGCCCTTGGAATCTATTCTTTCTATGGCCCTGTGAAAAACCCGGTAAATCCCGAGTATCTTGCTGGTGGTTCATCCAGTGGGTCTGCTGCCAGCGTATCTGCGGGAGAAGTTATGGTTTCTCTTGGTTCCGATACCGGGGGTTCGATCAGGCTCCCCGCATCCTTTTGTGGTGTTTTTGGGTTAAAACCCACTTATGGAACTGTGTCTCGGTATGGACTTGTTGCCTTTGCCTCTTCCCTTGATCAGATAGGTCCGATTGCCAGAAATGTGGAAGACCTTGCCAGAACTTATGTTTCCATAGCGGGCTTTGATGATAAAGATTCTACCTCACTTAATGTTGAAGTACCGAATTTGAACGCACTTCTAAGGGAAATTAATCCGAAGGAGATAACTTTGGGATACCCTGATCTTGTTAAACAAGCTCAGATGGATGAAGAAGTAAGGGAAAATTTCTTTAATTTGCTGGAATTGCTTTCTAAGGCTGGATTTAAAATTGAGGAAGTTTCTTTACCCCATATAAAGTACTCAGTAGAAGTATATCAGATTATTGCAACCAGTGAAGCTTCTTCTAATTTGTCAAGGTTTGATGGAATTCGTTACGGTTTTAGAAAGAAGGAAGGGGACATTGATGAGATGTATAGTGTAACAAGAAGCGAGGGGTTTGGGGAAGAGGTAAAGAGAAGGATTGCAATTGGAACCTTTGCCCTTTCCCATGGATATTACGATGCCTACTATTTAAAAGCGTTGAAAGTGAGGAGATTAATTAAAAACGATCTTGATGAAGCATTTAAAAAAGTGGATTTGATTCTTTTACCCGTTGCTCCCTTTCCTGCCCCGAGAGTAGATGAGGAAAAGGACCCTGTAGACCTTTATTATCTTGATCTATTCACCATACACGCTAATTTGGCTGGTATCCCTTCAATGGCTATACCTTATGGAAGAACGAAAAACAACCTGCCCCTCGGATTTCAGGTGGAAGGGCAGGTGCTTTCAGAACCGTTAATTTTTAACTTTGCTTATTATTTTGAGAAAAATTTTATTTAGGCCGTGAGAGGATAATTGCCTTTTGAATCCTTCCATTAATTCCATCGGGTTTTGTGTATTCAAGGAGAAGTATGTAAAGGCCTGCGGGCATCAGGTTTTCCTTTTCGTCAACTCCTCTCCACTGGAAAACGGCAGGTGTGTTTTTCGCAGAAGCAAGGGTTTTAATCAATCTCCCTGCGGAATTGTATATTTTCAGGTTATATACTGTTCCTGCGGGTACCGAAACTTCGATGGTTAGTGCTTCACCGAGGTATGGTGAAAAAACTTTGGGAGTTAAGTTGAGAGCAATTTCTCCTATTGGTGATGCTGGAGTCACCAGTTCTATATCTTCTTGAAACCTTGGGAGTAACTGATATCCCGAGGTATATGGAGTTGTTGCATCATATTGTCCAACAACTCCGGTAATCTTGTAAACTGAGCCTGCATCTACCGAGCTGAGATCAATCCCTGTCGTGTTGTAGACATAAACATCAATTGGGGCCATTCCGTTGTAAATTGTAAAAGCCTTTCCTGAACCCGAGGCATAGGGTTTATTACCTACAGTTCCCTGAACCGTGATCAAAAGTCCTTCTAAATTCTCGTTTAAAGTTCTTCCCTCCTCTAATTTCAGAGGTTCAGCAGCAAACCCGCTTCCAAGTCTCACAAGGTCGGTTGAGAGAGTTGGAGAAATTTCGGTAAGACCGTTGTATTGTAAAATTGTCCCTTTTACCCTAACAAGTTCGCCTACGTTAAAGTCGATGTAAGTGCTGGAATAATATACGTTGATTCCACCAGTTGCGTCCTGAATATACATAGAAGTTCTTTCGGTTGAAAAGACACGTGGTGGAGCTGTAACAATACCTACTACACTAAAAGTTTGGTTTAAAAATGCCGGCGTGAAACCATCCTCCCCGTTTTGCCTTACATAGGCAATGGGGTGCGCTACATAGAGAGTGGGAGGAGTAAGAATAGGAGCAAGGAATCCAGCCGAGTCAACAGACGTCTTTACATTAAAGGTTATTGATTCGACGCTGTCGTTTGGCATCAGGCCAATGAAACTGATTGTGTCTGCCGTTAAATTAATTGTGCCTGAAATTTTTATGTATGTTGTTACTGAATCTTTGTAAAAGGAATCAATTACGGGGTTTTCAAAACCAGAACCGATTAAATAAAACGTATCTATAGAGGCTCCCGTGAAATAGATTTCCAGGTTTTTGATGGGTGCATAAGGAGAGTTAATTAGAAGATCTATGTTTTTTTGTTGATTGTAGTAAGTATAAGCTGGATTTAAAGCAAAGTAACCGGTTCCATTCCCTTTTGCAGTGATATCCTTAGTTCTTCTTGGCTGTATGTTGTAATGAGAATCAAATTGGTATACACATCCCACGATGTCCATCTCACCTTGAGGAATTGGTTTATAGGCTAAGTCACTCGTTGAGGCAACGTATATTCTATAATGATTGTTTGAAGAGTCTCTGAAAGTTAAAGCACTATCTGGAATAAAGTAAGTAATACCGGGTGGGGGGAGAAGGTTTTCAATTTTTACTAATGTTCCTTCGTGTGTTTCAGAGGGCGGAGTAGTGATAACCGTTGTGTCGACATAACCGCTCCCATAGGAGGCGATCAGTTGGGCTGAGTAAAGCTGAGAAGAGTTCCTGTATTCTCCGAATTGTCCTTGCAACTTCACAATAGTATTTTCTGCAAGGCTTGGGGCT
>CAZZKY010000009.1:0-10170 GCA_964654765.1 uncultured bacterium
AAGATGAGTTTTACTCTGCCAGTACTACCTCCACATCCGTTGGATTAAGGAGATTATCGCCTACCGGGCATCGGGACTCAATTTCCTTTAAGAATTGTTCTTTTTCTTCTTTGGTCATATCAGCATCGACTTTAACGCTAACTTTGATTTTGTAAAACCCGGCTCTGGGTTTGTCTGCCTTACCCATTAGGACGTCATAGTCTATTTCACCCTCAGCAGAGGCTGAAAGTCCTTTTATTTCAAGTTTTTTCTGTTTTGCTATGATTAATCCTATTGTTATGATACAGCTTGTTAAGGCACCAAGGGTGTATTCCAGCGGAGTCATTCCCTTGTTGGTTCCACCAGAGGCTTCGGGCTGATCCACGTACTGGACCAGGTCCCGCGCTTTTAGTTCTATGAGCATATTACCCGCCCATTTGGCATCAACTTTTATATTTTTTATTGTTGCCATGGCACCCCCTATTGTATTGGATCTAAAAGGTGTAAAAATAGCCCGCTACGTAGTTTTGGTTCAAACCATGTGGATTTGGGTGGCATTATCATACCCGCATCGGCCACCCGGAAAAGCTGTTCCATAGTGGTAGGATAAAGGGCGAAGGCTACCTTGAATTCTCCACTGTCTACTAATTTTTCAAGTTCGGTAAGGCCCCTTATACCGCCTACAAAGTCTATTCTTTTGTCTCTCCTTGGGTCTTTTATGCCAAGGATTGGGTCTAAAACTTCGTTTTGAAGGATACTAACATCCAGAGAATTTATCGGGTCATCTTCTTTGATGATGGCAGGTTTTGCCTTTAAGGAGTACCATTTGCCATTTAAGTACATGCTGAAAGTGTGGACTGATTTGGGCTTTGCATCGTTGCCTTTAACATTGAGTTGCTCAATTTCAAATTTTTCTTTGAGTTTAACTAAAAATTCTTCTTCGCTGAGTCCTGCAAGGTCTTTCACAACTCTGTTGTAGTCCATTATATGTAAGATCTTATGAGGAAAGACAACGGCGAGGAAGAAGTTGTAAGGCTCTTCCCCTGTGTGGTTTGGATTTCTTTCGCTCCTCCATTTCATTACTCTCCAGGCTGCCTGAGATCGATGGTGGCCATCAGCAATGTAAAGATGAGGAAGTTCCGAAAAGAGTTTTTGAATTTCCGCTATATATTCGTCGTCCTTTGCAAGGTATAGAATGTGTCTGACTCCATCGGCAACAAAATCGTATTCCTTGGGAAACTTGGTTCCTTCAAAAATCAGGTTGTCCAGTTTTTCCCAGGACCTGTAGGCGAGGAAAACGGGTTCCGTCTGGGCGCCGAGGATGTCAATGTGTTTTGCTCTGTCAATTTCCTTTTCCTCTCTTGTTAATTCGTGTCTTTTAATTTTGCCCTCTTCGTACTCTTTGCAAGAGAAGATTCCCACGAGGCCAACCTGCCTGATGTCACCCATTATCTCTTCATAGATATAGAAGGAAGGTTTGTCTTCGATGAAGAAGATGCCGTCTTTAAAGTACTGATGGAGATTTTCTTTTCCCTTTAAATAGACCTCTTCTCTGTAGGGATCATAGTCGTCTGGGAAGTGTACCTCAGGTCTTATAACTTTAACGTAATTTAGTTCGCTCTTTTTGTAGAGTTCCTTTGCTTCTTTTGCTGAAATTACATCGTAAGGTGGACAATTAACCTGCTCCACAAACTCTTTTTTGGGTCTTCCCGCTTTAAAAGGTTTCACGATTGACATAATGCTCCTCCTTCTGCTATGATTATAAGAAAAAGCCTTTGTCCAATCAAAGTGAGCACTTTAAAATTATGGATATGCGAAAAAACTGGTATATTTACTTAGGCGTTTTACTAATCCTTCTTTTTACCTTCAGCTACATGTATGTGACTAATTTCACGTTTAAGACACCTACCGGAGAGATTTTACGCCTTAGAATTTTGAGGTTTGTGGTTACCTTTGTCGCCGGCTATGTACTTGCAATATCGGGCACATCCCTTCAAACAATTCTTCAGAACCCCCTTGCTGACCCCTACATTCTGGGAGTTTCTTCTGGTGCTCTGCTCGGGATTGCCCTTTCAAAAATCGCGGGCATCAATTTTCAGTATGCCTTTTCAATTCCTGCTTTCGTTTTTTCTGTATTTGCCATTTTTTTCATTTATTACCTCGCCCGAGTAAAGGGCAGTCTTGTAAAGGAGTTACTCATTCTTGGGGGCCTCTTCCTGAATTTCTTCTTTAATGGTATTGTTTTTTATCTCCTCGTCCTTAAAAGGGAAGTATTAGAGGAAATTCTTTACATTCTCTGGGGATTTACAGGTGTGATTGTGACAGAAGGAGAGTTGCCTCTACTCCTCCTAACCCTTTTCTTTGCACTGGTTATCGCCTCTCTACCACTGCTCAAAGTAAAAGAATTGGATGCAATAACCCTGGGAGACCATGAGGCTTTAAGCCTCGGTATTGATGTAGACAAAATTAGGAAAATGATCTTTTTTACTACTTCAGCCAGCACTGCACTCATGGTTTCGATTACCGGAGCAATCGGTTTTGTTGGGCTTATGGTACCAAACATTATAAAAAAAATCATCGGTGGTAAGCATGCCGTTTTGTTACCGGTCAGCGGCTTAGGTGGCGCACTCCTTCTTCTTGTAGCGGACTCCGTTTCGAGAGCTGTGGCACCAGTCGAACTTCCTTTGAGCATTATCCTTGGTGTATTTGCCGTCCCTTTCTTTTTCTGGATAGTCTGGAGGCAAAGGAATGAAGGTAATAGAGGTTAAGGGTCTCAGCTTTTCTTATGTTAAGTTCTTTGAGCCCCTGATTAAGAATATTAGTTTTTCGGTGGAACAGGGAACTTTTCTTTCCATTATCGGACCTAATGGCTCCGGTAAGACGACCCTTTTTAGGCTACTAACGGGCATTATAAGACCAAAGCGTAATACAGTTTTTGTATGGGGAAGGGATATTAACTCATATCAACGGAAGGAACTGGTCAAATATATCTCCGCCCTCCCTTCATCGGAGATTATCCACAATGAGGTATTGAGAGTGGATGATTATCTGGAGCTGGCAAGATACCCCTACATATCGGGTTTCGGGGGATTGCGCGATGTGGACTATTCCATCATTGAGACTGCAAAAAAAATTACGCATACTCATCGTCTGGGAAAGAAGTACCTGTGGGAGCTTTCCCAGGGTGAGCTTGCAAGGGTAAGGATAGCGAGAATGATTGCTCAGGATTCGAAAATTCTAATTATGGATGAGCCTACCGCTCATCTTGACATAGATCATAAGCTCTGGTTTTTTGGAGCTTTGAGAAGGATGAAGGCGAATGGGAAAACCGTTATTGCAATTATTCACGACATAAATTTTGCTTATAAGTTTTCCGATGAACTTCTTGTTTTAAACGACGGGAGGATAGAGTTCCATGGCAGGAAGGAAAATGTTGATTTTAAACTTCTGGAAAGAGTGTTTAACGTTAAAATTAAAAGGGTCAATGATGACCTTATTTTTGAGGAAACCTTTTAAGGAGGGTGGGCAATGAAAATAAGAGAGCTTTACCAGAAGAATAGCTCTAAGATTTTATTCCTTGTGGCTGATGGCCTTGGTGGGATCCCCCATCCTGATTTTGAAAACAAGACGGAACTGGAATATGCAAAAACTCCCAATCTTGATAAGCTGGCACCCCAGTCTGTACTGGGTTTGACAATCCCCGTGGAGTATGGAATAACCCCTGGAAGTGGTCCTGCCCATTTTTCTCTTTTTGGTTATAATCCAGAGGAAGTTGAAGTAGGAAGGGGAGCACTTGAGGCATACGGTATAGGCTATATAATGTCCGATGATGAGCTTGCGATCAGGGCGAATTTCTGTACCATTACACCGGATAGGGTGGTGGTTGACAGGAGGGCTGGGCGAATTGAAACAGAAGAGATGAAAAGAATTGTGAAGAAGCTTTCTGAAAACATAAAAGAAATAGCGGACTATAAAGTAACTTTTTTGCCGGGTAAGGAACACAGGTTCGTTATAATTCTCAAAGGCTCTGGATTAAAGGATGGAATAAGCGATACCGACCCGCAGAAGGAGGGGATGAGACTTTTGGAGGCTAAAGGATATGATAAAGAAGCTGAAAAGACCGCGGAAATTATTAACAGGCTGGTAGATAAGATTCTTGAGGTCCTTAAAGACGAAGTGAAGGCAAATGGAGTTCTGCTTAGAGGATATTCCTTAAAACCAAGGGTTGAGAGCTTTGAGGGAAGAACAGGTATGAAGGCACTTTCTCTGGCTAATTACCCAATGTACAAAGGGATTACAAGGATTCTCGGCATGGACACTCCAGATGTGGGGGAAAATTTCAAGGATCTTATTAGTTATTTAAAGGAACACATTGGAGAATATGACTTCATTTACCTTCACTACAAGTATACAGACAAGGCAGGCGAAGATGGCGATTTCTTAAAGAAGGTCAGTTATATTGAGGAACTGGATTCCTATTTGCCCGAGATCCTCTCCGTGAATCCTGATGTTCTGGTAATTACTGGAGACCATTCCACTCCATCTCTTCTTAAATCCCACTCTTGGCACCCCAATCCTCTTCTTCTTCACTCAAAATATATGGGGTTTGATGGTATTGAAAGGTTTACTGAAAGGAATTGCGCCAGAGGTTCTTTAGGTATTATATATGCGTATCACTTGCTTCCTATTGCTATGGCAGCGGGTTTGAAGCTCAAGAAGTGGGGGGCTTAAGATTTCAGTTTAAAGTGCCAGATTGAGGAAAAGATAATTCCAGGTATCATACTTATAAGAAACCTGAAAAAGTGAGCAACAAGGGCTATTGTGAATATTGAACTTTTGTCGTAGTTCCAGAGTGCGCCCGCCAGAACAAAACCATACTCAAAGGTTCCAATGTTTGAGGGTGCCGATGGAATGGAGACCGCTATGTTGATGAAGAAGAGTATGAGAGTTAAAAGGGCTAAAGAAGCCTTGATTCCAAAGGCATAAAGGAAGTAGTAAAAACTCATAAGTTCTATTCCCCAAGAGATAATTGTAATTGCAAGGATTTCAAGAAATTTCTTAGGGGTGTTCAGCGGTTTCATTGCCAGTTTAAGGTTCTTGATTATCCAGACTACTCGGGTGGGAAAGTTGAATTTGTTCTGATACTTTTCTTCAAGATACCAGGCCACAAAAATGGAAAGAACTACGAGAAAAAACAGACCTATAATGGTATATCTGTAAACCTGTGGTAGGTTTGAACAGAGTAAAGCGATGATTCCGCTTAATAAAATTGCAATGGCGTCAAAGATTCTTTCAACGATGGTGGCCCCGAGAACGAGGCTTTTAGGTGTATCGTTTCTCTGGTGTAATAAAACGATCCTCCAAACATCTCCAAGCCTTGCGGGAAAAATATTGTTACCAAAATTGCCTATAAAGAAGGAACCTATTGCTAAATTAAGGTCAATAGACTGCTCCTTTGGAAAGAAGTATTTCCACCTTATTGCCCGTAGGGTGTAACTTACGAAGAAGATAAGAGAAGCAACTATTAAGGGCCAAATTTTTAAATGTCTAACTATTTCATAGAGTTTTTTTACTTCAAAGTCTTTCAAAACCAAGGCTAAAAAAAGAAAGCTAAGAATAAATCCAAACCACAAAAGTGCTTTATTTTTCATCCTCTTTACCCCTTGGGTGCGTTTTCTTATAGACCTCTAAAAGGGCTGAAAAAGGAAGGTTTGTGTAGACCGAGGTGGTGGAGAGGGATTTGTGTCCCAAAAGCTCCTGAATCGCCCTTAAATCTGCACCACGATTTAACAGGTGAGTGGCAAAGCTGTGTCTAATGGCGTGGGGATGAACACCGTAGAGCTTTGCAAGGGTTTCAAACCTTTTATTGATTATGTCCCAGAGGGCCCTTCTCGTGAGTTTGTGTCCAAATTTGTTTACGAAAATATATTCGTTTAATTTCCCTTTTTCTTTTAAAAGCACCTCTTTGTAAGAGTTTAAGGCTTGCAATGCCTTTTCACCCACAGGTACAATTCTTTCCTTTTTGCCCTTTCCAAAAACCTTAAGTTCCCCCTCCTTTTCACCCAGAGATTCCCACCTTAACTCCACAACTTCTGAAGCACGAAGTCCGCAGGAATACATTAGTTCGATTATGGCTTTATCTCTGAAGTCGTTGAGAGTTTCAGGCTCCCAGGAATCCAGGAATTCGTTGAGTTTTTTTTCGGGGAGTACGTCGGGTAGGTATTGGTCTCTTTTGGGATTTCTGATTCCCAGCATAGGATTCTTATCTATGATTCCCATTCTTTTGAGATATTTGAAAAAGGTTCTGAGGCAGGAAAGCTTCCTTTCTACACTTCTTTTTGAAAAGCCAGTTCTAAGGAGGACAGAAACAAATTCCCTTATGTGATTTCTCGATACTAATTCCAGTTCCTTTATTCCAAGGCCATCGCGCATAAATTCCCAAAACTGGTTTAAGTCGTCTTCGTATGAGGAGACTGTGTTTTCTGAAAAGCCCTTCTCGTTTTTGAGGTAGCTTAAAAAATCTCTGATAAGTTCTCTTCCTTCCATTTTGTTATATCCCTTATAGCTCTCTGAGCTTTATATATCCTTCGGTCTTTCCCACGGATTCTAAAATTGACTGGACTTAAAATGCCGAGGTTGGCATTCATCGGTTTGAAGTCCTGATAAGGGTAGTGGGTAATGTAGTCGAGCAATGCGCCGGTTATAGTGGTTTTAGGTGGAAGCTGGGGCATTTTTCCTGTTTTGTGTAGTTTTCTTATAAAGATTGAAACCAGAAGCCCTCCCCAGATCGCCTCAACATAGCCTTCTGTCCCTACAATCTGCCCGGCAAAGAAGATGTTATCTTTGCCCTTGAGCCTTAAGTAATCATCAAGAACACGGGGGGAGTTGAGGTAGGTATTTCGGTGAACCTTTCCATATACCACGAATTCAGCCTTTTCCATTCCGGGTAACATGCGGAATATCCTTTCCTGTTCTTTAATTTTAAGCTGGGTTTGAAAGCCAACGATGGAAAAAAGGGTTTTTTCGCGGTTTTCTGCCCTTAACTGAACAACGGCGTAAGGCTTACTCCCGTTGGGTGGCGTGAGTCCGTCAGGCCGCATTGGCCCGTATCTGAGGGTTTCGTCGCCTCTTTTTGCCATCACTTCAATGGGCAAGCAGGCTTCGAAGTAATTTTTGTCTTCTTCTAAGTGAGGTTCGTAAATTTCCGCCTTTCTAAGTTCCTCAACAAATGAAAGGTATTGTTCTTTTGTGAGAGGAATGTTTAAGTAAATTTCATCCTGTTCGCCGTGTCTGTCTTTAAAGTACATTTTGCTCAAATCCAGAGATTCTGCAGTAACAATTGGTGCAACAGCGTCGTAGAAGTTTAGAAAATCTTCACCTATTAAGTTTTTAAGAAATTCTGCAAAATTATCAGAGGTTAAAGGACCTGTGGCTATAACAATATAATCGGCTTCTGGAAGGGAGATCACCTCTTCCCTTACCACTTTGATAAATGGGTGAGATTCAATGGCTTCTGTAACCTTTTTTGAAAATAATTCTCTGTCAACAACCAGAGCCCTTCCACCCGATATTGAGCTTTCTTTTGCAAATTCTAAAAGTTGAGAACCCAAAATTTCCATTTCCTTTTTGAGAAGGCCGTGGGCATTGTGAAGTTCAGTGGATTTTAGGGAATTACTGCATACAAGTTCGGCGAAATATGCGGTCTTATGAGCGGGGGTAAGATTTACTGGCCTCATTTCATAAAGGGTAACCTTTATTCCCGCCCCTGCTAAATTGATTGCGCATTCGCTCCCTGCTAATCCTCCACCTATTACTGCTACTTTCATATTTTGACGCCGAGTTGCCATAGGATAAAGATTGTAGAGAGTGTCATATCCTCGATCCGTTTTTTTCTTGGCTTACCCGCACCGTGCCCTGCTTTCGGTTCAACATAGAGGAGAACAGGCCCCTTAGTCTTTACCAAATTCTGCATCTTTGCTGCCATCTTCATTGCGTGCATTGGGTGGACTCTTCCATCAAATTCAGCGGTGTGGAAGTAGACCGCAGGATAAACCTTGTCGAGGTTTCTATCTATTCTGTGATACGGGGAGTAATCGTACAGGTATTTGAAATCCTCAGGATCATCAGGATCTCCATACTCGGGTATCCATATGTGGGCTACTCCAAATTTGTGATATCTGACCATATCGAGAAGAGGAACCCCGCAGTAAACGGCGCGGAAGAGGTCTGGCCTTTGGGCCATAACAGCTCCGACAAGAAGACCGCCGTTACTTCCACCTGATATGGCAAGTTTTTCAGGGCTTGTGTATCCTTTCTGAATCAAGTACTCTGCTGCGCTTATAAAATCGTCAAAAACGTTCTGTTTTTTATCCCTCATCCCCTGTTTGTGCCACTCTTCACCGAATTCGTTACCTCCCCTGAGGCAGGCTATGGCATAGACGAATCCCCTTTTGAAATATGGATTCTCTCCAAGAAAGTGTGGCCTCATACCGACTGCGAATCCGCCGTATCCTGTGAGAAGAGCAGGGTTATTACCATCCATTTTTATGTCTTTCTTGTGAATTATATACATTGGAACCTGAGTGCCATCCTTGGAAGAATACATAACAAATTCTTGAACGAAGTCGTCAACATCAAAGTCGACCTCAAGTTGCCATAATTTTTTCATCTCTTTCGTGTTAACGTTAAAGGAAAATATCGTTGGAGGGCAGAGGAATGACTGAAAGGTTATATAAATTACTGGTGATTCGTAATTCTCTATAGCAAAATGGGCGCTACCCCTATCGGGGAGTGGAATTTCATATTCAATGTTTCCGTTGATGTCCGCAACGAAGATTCTTGTGAAGGTACTGTCTGTTACTCTGAAGATAAGTTTTCCACCGGCAAAGGAGAAGTTTTCCAAAACCCAATGGTTTTGTGGGATAATCTCCTCAGCTTTTTCTATGTCAGGATTTTCAATGGGAACACGCAGCAGTCTGTACCTTGGGGCTTTATAGCTGGTTAAAATGTAGAAATAATCCCCGTAAGAGGTAAGCGTAAAAGTTCCATCCAGGTTTTCTGCGACTTTTTGCCATTCACCTACTGCATCAATTTTTTTAACATACAGGTCGTTTTGCGACCAGCCCTTTTCTATGGTTAGGACAAGGAATTTTTTATCCCGGGTTGTGTAGATAGAAGGGATCCAGGTTTCGGGAAGGCCTTCACCAAAGATGTATTTATCGTTTTTGAAATCATCACCAATTCTGTGAAAGTAGATCCTTGGTAAGAACTTATCCCCGCCTATGTTTCTTGTGTAGTAGAAACCGGATTTGTCGGGAAGCCAGGCGACGGAAGTCCATTTTGTATCGGGTATGGAATCGGGAAGGTATTCACCTTTTTCAACGTCAAAAAGGTAAAGAGTGCTGCTTTCACTGCCCCCAAAAGATTTACCGAGGGCAATGAGTTTTCCATCATGGCTTGGATAGAAAAAGTCAAGGGCAACAAGGCCATCTTTGCTGAATTTGTTAGGATCGATGAGTTTTTTTGCTCTTTTGATGTCCCACTTTCCTTTGCTCATGTAGATTACTGAATGATTGCTCTTGCCATCGTATTTGTTGAAAAAGTATGCTTCCTCATAAACACTGGGTAGCGAAATCCATTTCCTCCGAGAAGTTCTGTCAATCTCCCTGTAAAGTTTTTTGAATCCCTTTAGATTTTTCAGCGTGTTAAGGGTGAAGTTGTTTTGCTCTTCAATCCATTTTTTCACCTCAGGGTCATCCACATTTTCCAGCCACCTGTATGGGTCTTTTATTTCGACTCCAAAAAGGGTATCAACCACCTCTTGAGTTTTTGTCTGAGGATAAACAAAGGTGAAAATAGCCATTAACACCTCCAGCATTTTGACTTCCTCCGGAAACTTTAAAATGATAAAGGATTGGATATGGACCTAAGTTTTGTTTAAATGAGTAAGACAAATCTAATAATGGTATCTGCAGTATGCATGGACGCGATTGGTTTTGAAAAGAAGGTTTAATTTAGTAAGAAATCCTTCTTTATTGGTGAAAAAGGCTTGATTTTTGGGGCGAGGGCCCCGGGGGGGGGGCGGCCCCCGCCCCCGGGTCGCCGCCGAAGTTCCGTCCAGCCGCTGTTTTCTGGGGGGTCTGGTTGGTGTCATGGAACACGTTGTATTTCTCATTCCTTCTGGCCTGTCGC
>CAZZKY010000010.1:0-13694 GCA_964654765.1 uncultured bacterium
GAGGCAGAGATTCTTCCTCTCATCAAAGCCATCGGTATAGCAAGCCCAAGAGCACAGGGACAGGCAATAACTATAACAGAAACAAAAGCAAAGAGGGAAAAGGTAAGCCTATCTCCTTGAACTTTTACCCAGGGTAAGAATGTGGAAATTTTTGTTAAAACAGCTCTAAAGCTATCAAAATTTAAATACCAGAAAATAAAACTTGATATCGCTAAGATGATAATGGTAGGGACAAAGTAATTTGTTATCCGATCTGCCACCTTCTGAATAGGAATCCTGGCACCCTGAACCTCTGTCATAAGTTTTATTATTTCAGACACATAAGAATCTTCAGGCCGCTTCTCAACCCGAATTTTGATAGGACCCGTTAAATTTAAAGTACCACCAATTACTTTGGAACCTGGGCCCTTTTCAACGGGGAGAGCTTCCCCGCTGATCATAGACTCATCTACACTCGTTCTGCCCACCTCAATAACGCCATCCGAAGGTATTTTTTCACCAGGCCTAACAATGCATAACATCCCCTCGCTTATGTGCTCTGAAGGTATCGTAATCTCTTCATCATCAACTATAATCCTTGCTTCTTTGGGCCTCAACTGAATAAGTGCCTTTATCTCCCTGAACGCTTTATCCCTCAGAACACTTTCTATGAACCTTCCAACAGTGTGAATGGAAATGATCATAGCACCGATAGCTCCGAAGGAATCAATTTCAAAGCCTGCCATCTTAAAGACCGACGTTAAAAAACAGGTTAAGGTGCCTATAGCAATCAAAGTATCCATATTGGCGTGCAGATGAGACACAGCAATCCATGCACCTTTAAATACATGAAGACCCGCAGTAGAGATGACTAAAAAAGTTAAAATCAGTTCCAATTCGTAATAGAAGGGGATATGAGTGCCCATCATGTGCATAATCATCAATGCACTCAAAGGAATGGTAAAAACTAAAGCAAAAATGAGATTTCGTAGGGCAGTTTTATACCTTTTTCTTTCGACCTCCTCGGGTGGTGACAAAGAGACTCCGTATCCAACCTTCTGGACCGCCTCCTTTATTTTTTCTAAATCCAACGGCTTTTCAAGAATTATAAAAGCCTGGCTGGTAGCAAGGTTTACCGCCGCATATTTCACTCCAGGGAGTTTTTTAATTGCCCGTTCAACGGTTTTTGCACAGGTGACACAGGTCATTCCCGTAATGGTGAGATTCAACTTCTCAGGCTGTTTGTTATTCAATCTGCCCCCCCAAAACAACATATTGGAAAAAGGGGGTGGGCTTTGCCCAACCCCCTATTTTCTTTTTGCCTCAAGATATTTTAAAATTCCGAGGGCTGCCTTTCTCCCTGTTGCAATGGCACTTATAGCATCCGCCCTTTTTGAGACGAGGTCACCACCTGCGAATAGCCCGGGGACATTAGTCATCATATTCTCGTCTACAACTATCTTGTTACCGGTTTTATTGAATCTAAGTTTACTCCTTATTTCATCTGGGAGGAAACTCAAATCGGGTTGCTGTCCAATAGCCATAATCACAGTATCCACTTCCATCTCATAGGTCTTTTCGTATATAGGCACAGGCTTTGGCCTCTTTGCACCTTCTTCATACACCATTTCACAATCACAATATTTTACCACAAGTTGATTCCCCCTTCTTTCAATCTCAACCGGCAAAGTCTGCGGCATGAATTTCACCCCTTCTGCAAGGGCCTCGTCTTTTTCTTCCTTCGAAGCGGGCATATCTTCTATCCTTCTTCTGTATGAAACAACCACCTCTTTCGCACCAAGTCTCAAGGCAGTCCTAGAAGAATCCATTGCTGTATCGCCTCCACCAATAACCATAACTCTTTCCCCAACAGCGACCCTCTCTCCTTCGCTTACTTTCCTAAGAAAAGTGACAGCGTCCATAACACCTTCCAGATCTTCCCCTTTGATGCCCATTTTTTGTCCTATCTGATAACCTGCACCAATAAATACCGCATCGTAATTCCTAAGTAATTCATCAAAGCCTATGTCTTTTCCAACATGGGTGTTGTATTTAATTTCAACACCTTGCTCCAAGATGAATTTGATCTCTTTGGCGAGGGTCTTTTCGGGCAAGCGATAACGAGGAATTCCGTATCTTAACATACCACCTGGCTTGTCCTTTGCTTCAAAGATAGTAACATCTACCCCGTTCCTTCGGAGATAATATGCTGCTGAAAGGCCGGCAGGCCCAGCTCCTATAACAGCAACCTTTCCCTTACCTCGCTCGGTAGTGTATCCAAGAACCGCACCGTAGTCATCGATCTGCATCGTAGCAAACCCCTTAAGATATCTGATTTGAATAGGGTCTCCTTTCTTGGCATAAACACAGGCATTTTCGCAACGGTGAGTACAGACAATCCCACATACCTCAGCAAGAGGGTTATTAACGTTCATCCATTCAAGGGCCTTTTTGTAATCACCATTTCTAATTTCCGTTATATACTCAGGAATGAACATGCCCGTTGGGCAACCTTGGACGCAAAGAGCACATCCAAGACATCTTACCGACTCTAAATGAGCCTCATCGGGAGAAAATCCTTTAAGAATCCAGTCAAAATCCTTAATTCTCTCACTTGAAGGTCTCTCTGGCATTTCAACCCTTTCGAAATCAAGGAAGTGAGACTCACCCATCTCCCAGCCTGTTCCAGGGCCTGTATCCATTTCTTTCGTAGGAATTATAACGAACTCTTCTTTATTCGGTGTAACTATGTTGTAATAATTGGTAAGTTTGAGAGAACCTGTCGGACAGATATCAACACACTGTGCGCAGTAACTGCATCTTCCATAATCGATTTTAGGCCTTAAACCGGAATCTCCAAGCCTTTCGGGCAATCCAGGGACCTCAACCATTTCTATAGCCTGACAGGTACAGATTTTTGCGCAGTTTCCACACCCCACACAGAGTTCCCAGTCATTGGAGTGAATCCCTCTATAACGCTTTGCAGGTTCCTTTTTTTCAAAAGGAACCCTTACCGTATGGGGTTTTCTGACTAAAAATTTTAATGCATCTAAAAACTTGAAGTTCATATTCATATTTCACCTCTCTGCATCTGGTGGACAAATGTCAAGACTAAACAATATTACTGGAATATCAGCAATGTTGGTGCCCGGTCCAATGTGCCTTACCAATTGTAATCCATGGGAAAAACTGGGTCCCCTCACATGAAGCCTGTAGGGTTTAACATCCCCGTCCGAAACAAGATAGAAACCATACTCACCCTTTGAAGACTCCACTTTGACGTATATTTCACCCTCTGGCACTCTGAGCTCAAAGGGATTTCTTAGTTTAATGTTTACAGGCCCTTCAGGTAAATTCTCCATCACCTGCCTAACAATCTTTATAGACTCTTCAAATTCCAGTCTCCTCTGCATTACCCTTGAATAAACATCCCCGTCAGTAAATACCTGCGGAACATTAAACTCCAACCTATCATAAACAAGGTAGGGCTCCGCCTTTCTAACATCATAGGGAACGCCAGCTGCTCTCAAATTGGGACCGGTAACACTAAACTTCAAGGCAGTTTCTTTATCAACAACACCTACTCCCTTTGCCCTTTTCTTGAAAATTGGATGTTCAAAGAAAACTTTGTCGTAATCCTTAAGTCTCTTTTCCAGGTAATCCATAAGTTCTAAAACCCTCTCTATATAGCCAGGATCAGGAATGTCTCTCCTCACGCCGCCTATGGTTTGGTAAATGTGATAGATTCTATGCCCAGAAATTTCCTCAAAGCGGTCAAGGATGTAATCTCTATCACCAATTGACCAGTTTGGTAAGGTGTAGAGCCCTAAGGTACCAGCAACACCTCCAAAGTAGAAGAGGTAGGAAGCCATCCTTGACATTTCCAGCATAAACACTCTTAGATATTGAGCCCTTGGTGGTGCTTCAATTCCCATAAGTTTCTCGATGGCCATAGCGTAAAGGACCTCGTTGACATCAGGGTCAGGCACGCAGATTCTTGGAATTAAAGGAAAGTTCTTAATCCACATTCTTCTTTCTATTAGCTTTTCAAAAGCCCTATGCAAATATCCAAGATTAGGCTCTATCTTAATAATAGTATCGCCTTCAGCCCATATGTGATAGTTCATATTACCGGTAACACCGGGATGGGCTGGACCAATAAAATATTCAAAGTCAAATTCCTTTACTCTACTCATCTTTTTCCTCCCGATACGGTTGCTCCATGCGTTTCCATATTTCCTCGGTATAATCCTTTACTCCATACTTTTCTTCGACATACTTGGCAGTATCAAAATCCTTTCTCATAGGCGGAGGCCCATCCCAATCCTCGAGGATAAAACTGTCGAGCCTTGGATGGCCTTCGAAGACGATGCCGAACATTTCATGAATTTCCCTCTCATAATCAAAAGCCATTGGGTAAATGTCGATAGCTGTCGGCATCGTTTCTTTATCTCTCTCCAGTTCAGTTTTTATGAAAACGTGGATGTTTTCGTGGTAAAGGCTAAAAAGGTTATAAATAAGTTCAAATTTACCTCTTTTAATCCAGTCCACACATGTAATAGTGGTTAGTTGGTGAAATCCTTTATCTTTAAGATAAGCCAAAATTGGAAGGACAAGGTTCTTTGGTACCTTTGCATAAACGCGTTTCTCTCTCTGTATCCACACTTCGCCCAAGTCACCAAGAATACTTTTAAGTTCCTCAACAATTTTTTCTTCCATACTCATTTCTGCACTCTCCATTTATTAATATCAAACAATTTCGCTTGATTCTGCTTGTACCAGTCATATCGCTCAATGTAGTCTTTCCACTTATTAGCTTTACCTTCTTCAATCATCTTCCTCAATTTGATAAAAGCATCAATGATTGACTCGGGCCGTGGCATACAGCCAAAGATGTAAAGATCAACGGGTATGTAGAGGTCAAGATTCTTGATAACATTATAAGAATCCCAATAAATTCCACCATTAACGGTGCAGGAACCAAAGCCTATGACATACCTTGGAGTGGGCATCTGCTCGTAAACCATTATAACCCTTTTTAAGGTTTTAACAGTAAGATACCCTGTTATAAGAAGCACATCAGCCTGTCTCGGTGTGGCCATCGGAGCAATTCCAAACCTCTCCATATCAAATCGAGAGGTCATTGTGGGGGGCATTTCTACAGCCCCACATCCCGTACAGAAATGCACCATCCATAAAGATCTTCCCTGTGAAATTTTAAAAAGTCCCATTTTCACCTCCAGAAGTAGTACTGAAGAATTCCTAAGACAACAAGAATTAGGGGAACTCCCCAGTAAAATCTCACGGCTTGTTCAATTCTGAATCTTGGCATCAAAGCATTAACTATTACTGCCAGCATAAACACGATAAAAGTTCCAGCGAAAAACCAAACAATATTCTGTGGTCCGAAGAAAACGTTAATAAAAAGCCCTGTTTCGACTATTATTCCAATGGCATGCCAGAGCTGAAGAAGGCCAAGGTACTTTCCACCATACTCTACCATGGGACCAGAAGCAATTTCGTGGGGCGCAATAGGTTGATCAAAGGGCTTTTCACCCAGTAGACCGTGAAGGGCAATAAGACCACCCAGCATTGAGAGGGGATACTTTAAACCAGCCCAATTAGGGAATGCACCCTGTTTGACAATGACATCGTAAATGGATGCTGTCCCGTAATGAACAAAAACTGGAAGAGTCGCCATAAACAGAATTAATTCATAACCAAGCATTAGAGAGAGAGCCCTGGCAATACCAATTGTAGCATTAGGATTGTTGGACTCCCCTGCTCCCAGAGCCATTCCAAGAGGTCCAACAACAAGTAAATAAAGAACTACAAAAAGGTCACCCTGAAAGTGGAGAACAGGAGCCCCTTTACCAAGAGGCATAAAGAGAAGAGTCGCTGAGATGCCGGCAAAGGCAATTACGGGACCGAGGGAATGCATCACTCCATGGGATGCAGTTTCCCTTTTGGAAAAGAGTTTCAACACATCGAGAAAGGCCTGGTAAAAGGGTGGGCCGTATCGGTTGTGAATTCTCGCAGTCACTTTCCTCGCTATACCCATATATAAAAGCCCCAAAATGGTTACCAAAATCCAGTATCCAGCAAGTATTAAAATTTTCATAGTTTACCTCCCACCAGAAATACCAAGACTATTAAAAAGAACAGGAGGTACAGGGCATAATCCCTTACGTCTCCCGTGTATATTTTTCTCGTTAGCTCTGAAAAAGCTTTGAAGATAGACAAAACTCCATTCCAAAACTTTTCTGCGCTTAAGTCCAGAAGCTTCCCAAAGGCCTTTCTCATAAAGCCATAAAACTCCTGTGCATAGTGAGAAGCAAAATCCTCATCTACCCATTCTCCCGCCGTGTAGTTATCTTCTTGCTTTGCTCTGTAAGATCTACCAGCAATGAGGTAGAGAATAAAGCTGAAAGCAAACATAGCGGCAAGAGCAATGCCAGCCACGGGTACTTTCACAAAACCAATCTGAGTTTTCAGGCTATTGAAAGTGAAGAAAACATCGTGATTAAACACAGGCTTTGTAAAACCATAAATTTTCTCAAAAATGACGCCGGGGAACACACCAAAAACGATGATGGGAATAAGGAAGATTATCGTTGCGACTACATATCCAGCCGGTGCTTCTTTCACATCCCTATGTTCCTTATGAAGTTTCCCAAGAAAAATAGAGTGAACCAGTTTATAAGAGTAAAGAAAGGCGGTGATGGATGCAAAGAAGACCAAACTCACCAAGAAGAGGTCCCCTTTCATTATAATTGCTTCATATAAAAGCCATTTACCAGGGAAACCGATGGTAGGCGGAATTCCCGAGGCAGCGATAATACCTAAAAGGAGGCCGATAAAGGAAATAGGCATCTTCTTTATAAGCCCACCCATTCTTCGCAAATCCGACGTACCCAGTCTGTGGATTACTCCGGCAACCGTTGTGAAAAGAACACCCTCAAATACAAAATGGGCAACGGAATGGAAAATTCCCGCAGAAAAGGAGTAGGGTGTAAATAGACCAAGTCCCACAAGCACATATCCCAGCTGACTAATGCTTGAATAGGCAAGCAGTTTTTTGGCATCATCAGACATAAAGGCATATATTCCACCAAGGAGCGCAGTTATTCCGCCAACCCAGGCAATGATTTCAGGAAGATAAAGATTACTTTTGAAAAGTTCGGCGAAGGTTTTCAACATTAATATTACAAGCCCATAGACTCCCACCTTAGACAATCCCGCTGAAAAGAAGATGGTAAAGGAATCAGAAGCAGAGTAATAGGCATCGGGTGCCCAATTGTGGAAAGGCATCGTGGCGATTTTAACAAAAAATGGTAGAGCAAGAAGGGTATAGATTGCAATCTGAGTGAGAGTCGAAACATTTTGAATCCCGCCAAACCCGATGTTTCCCGAATATTTGAATTTTATGAAAAGCCCGCCAAGGTAAAAGTAAGCTCCGACGAGGGAATATATTATATACTTAAGGGCCGTCTTTTTGATATCGCCTCTCACCCCAAGAAGCAAAATAGCAAAAATCGCTAAAGATGTAAGTTCAAAGTTCATGTAAAGTGTTAAAAGGTCATTTGCCATAATGGTGAGTGACGCAAAGCCGAATGCGAGAAAATAGTAAAGATAGAAGAATGGGCTCCTTTCCTCATGGATTAGTGGAAGGAGTGAAAGCGTAAAGGCAGAGATGATAATCCACAGGAAAAATCTGGATATATCGGTTAAATTAAAGGACATTGCAAACACGCCCATCCTAATAAACTCCATGGTGTCAGGTTTAAGATAAAGAAAGGCAAAAACTAAGGTTCCGACAATTCCAATAACAATAGAAGCAACTCTCAAAACTCGGTGGGAAAGGGCTCCAAAAAAGGTCAAAAAACCAGCTAAAATAGCCAAAAGGGCTAAATTTATGTTGTACATCACAACCCTCCAGCAATTATGCTAATATAAATTGCTTTATTGAGAAGTGCATTTAATGCCCTATTTAACCAAGAAAAGGTAAAGATGGGGTAAAATCCCTGATATACAAGGAAAATGGAAAAAACCACGAGAGAAAGGGCAAGAAGTGGATTTAGCCTTCGGCAAACAGTTTCGCCTCTGAACAGATTGGTGATCACTCTAAAATAATAGAAAGCCTCTACCATAAAGATAAGAATTATCAAAAAGAAAAGGAACAGCAGGTTTGTTCTCAGCAATATTCCAAGGATTTCAATCTTTGCCCAAAAACCGAGGGTAAAGGGAAATCCCATAACGGAAAGGGCGCCAATAGCGAACATCAGGCTTGAAAAAGGATTCACGCTTCTTATATCAATCGTCGCATTCTCACTCATATTATCCATATTGGCAAAAAGTAAGGCCTTTGCAATGGCATGATTAACAATGAGGAGTGTTGCAGCAAAGAAAGCCTCAGGGTGGGAAATCATTCCATAAAGAGCAAAGGCAAGCACCGCAAGCCCCATCTGTCCAATGGAAGAATATCCCAGCATCCGTTTAAGGTCTTTTTGAGCAAGGGCATTAAACTCTGCGACAACAAAGGTAAGAAGGCCGACTACAAGGAGAAGTTTATAGAAAAGAGGATCATCAAAAATTAAGAAAGTTATGCGGAAAAGAAGATAAATAGCAGCCTTGGAAATCAACGAAGAAAACTGAACCGCAATTCGATTGTAAGCACCTTGATAGACGTCGGGAGCCCAGGTATTTAGAGGGAAAAGCTCGGTTTCTACAAAAAGACCCACAAGCATGAACATCCCAGCAAGATATACAATGCCGCTTTTCGCATTCTGCAACTTCAAGGCAATATCTGCTATATTTAGAGTACCTGTAACCTTGTAAAGGATAAACACTCCAAGGAGATAAAAAGATGCTCCAATACTCCCGATAATCAGATACTTAATAGCACCTTCAAGGGCAGGTTTTTCCTTTCTTGAACCAGCAAGTGCATAGGAGGAGATAGCGAGTATCTCAAGGAAAACAAAGGAGTTAAAAAGGTCACCCGTCAAAATGATACCCGATGCCCCAAGTAGGTTCAATAAAAAGAGAATGTGAAACCTGTAATCCTGCTCTTCAAGAAGGTAAGATAAGGCAATGAAGACTCCGATGGCGTTTACAAGAATCAAGAAAAACAGAGAAAAATGATCGACAGCTAAGTTTATACCGAAAGGAGGCCTGAATCCACCTGTCTTAATAACAACAGGAATAAAATCCATTTTTAAAAAGTGATTCACAGCCACATAAAGGTTAAAGGCAGGGAGGATTAGTGTGGCAAAAGCAGGCAGTCTTCTGTGTAAAAGGCCCAAAAGGGGCATTAAAAAGGCAAAAAGAAGCAAAAGGGCAATAATTAAAATTGGATTTACCATTTTAGCCCCTTTAGTTTCTCAACATTAACCGTTCCATATTTTTCTTTAATTCTTATAACCAGAGCAAGTCCAAGACCAAGAAAGGCTATTCCGATCACGATGGCTGTGAGTACAAGAGCCTGAGGTACTGGATCTACGACCTTTTCAAAAACTTCAGGATATCGAGAATAAATAGGCGCTGTAGCACCCTTTATATAACCAAGTGCCACGATAAGGATGTTAATACCACTATCCATAATGGAAAGCCCGAGAAGCATCTTAAAGAGATTTTTCGTTGTGAGAATCACCAGAATTCCCATAACAATCAAATAAATGGGAACCCCGTAAAAGATCAAGCTCTCAATGTTCATCGCCACCCTCCTTTAAATTGTTGAGTGCGGATGTCATTTCACTTCCAACTTTGAAACCGATAAGGATGTAGATAATGGGGATAATCCCTGCACTCACAAGGTAACCAGGCTTTCCCGTTTTTAGAAAATTCCCAAGGAAAGATTTGACGTAGTAAAGTCCAAGAAGTCCGACTAATACGTAAAGGGTACCTGTAAGAACTTCGGTGGTGGTAATATGGAACTTTTTGAATCTATAGTTTTCTTGGGTGACAAGAAGTAAGAGGAAGGAGGTAGCTATAATAACCCCACCGGGAAATCCGCCTCCCGGTGTTAAGTGCCCATGAAGGAAGACGTAAGCCCCAAAGAGAATTATAAGCGGTGCAAGGTACCTTCCTCCCGTTTCCATAATCAGTGTAGGCTTAGGAAGTTTTGCCTTTTCCACCTTAAGTCCAACCAATGTGAAAGCAAGAGCAGTAACAGACAAGAAGAGGACTGTAACCTCGCCAAGGGTGTCAAAACCTCTGTAAATAGTTACAACAGAAGTTACAATGTTAATTCCTCCAAGGTCTTTTACCCCTTTTTCTGTATAGTATCTGGCAACACCGGTCAAAACATTTTCACCAAAGGGGAAGTAGGCAGATAGGGCAGACAAAATAAAGAAGCCAAAGGCAATTAAAATCAAAAAATAGAGAACTTTTCTAATCATCCTCTCTCCTCCCCACATATTTCAACGCAAAGATAAAAAATCCCGTCGTCAAAGCGGCACCTACAGAAGCTTCAGTAATAGCAACATCGGGAGCCTGAAGGATGAGAAAGAATATAGAGGCCACAAGACTGATTACCGCCGAAGAGAGCACTCCGATTAGGAGATCCTTTGTAAGCCACAAAATAAACGTTGCCAAAACGACAAGAAATGCAAGAATTACGCTAAAAATAACTACTGCCTCACTCATTTTTGTTCTCCTTTACATACTCAGAAAATTTGTCAACCACACTTTTATCCCAGAGTTTTACGCCCCTTATGTATGACGCCCTACCTATGGAATGGGCAGAAATGGGGTTAGTGAATAGCAAGAAGAGGACGATAAGCAAACACTTAACAAGCCATGCGGGCTCTATAATCCCAATTCCCGTTATGCTGAGGATTGCTCCGAGGGTCACCGCCTTTGTCGAAGTCTGCATCCTGTTGTAAACATCGGGCATCCTAATGAGTCCTAATGAGGAGAGAAAAACGAAAATCCCGCCAAGGATGAGAAAGACTTCTCCAATTATGAGTCTAATCATACTCCCCCCTCAAGGTATCTTGCTATAGTTACCACTGCTATAAAGGATAAAACTGCATAAACGAGGGCAACATCTAAATAGATAGACCTTTCAAAGACGAGGGAAAGAAAGACAAGGACAATGGTAGTTATTGTAGTTAAAATGTCGGCAGCTACAACCCTATCCGAGGCTGTGGGCCCAAGGGCGAAGCGGAGGCTTGAGAGCAAAACTGCAAGCCCCACTAAGGAAACAAAGATATAAACAACTACTCCATGAACTTGAGCAAACATTTCTCAAACACCCCCGGTATCATTTCACTTGCTTTCTCAACATCTTCAGTTTTTACATCAATCCAGTGAATGTACATTTCGTCTCCGTCCACCATCATTGTAAAAGTTCCAGGCGTAAGAGTTATGGAATTGGCAACAATAAGCTTACCGAGATTACTCTTCATCTTGGTCTTAACCTTCACAATACCTGGATTTATGGGCCTTTTGGGGTGAATAACCCTGTAAGCGACGTCAAGGTTTGCTTTAATCATATGCCAGAAAAGAAAAGGGAAGAAATAAATAACGGCACAAAAGATTTTCTTGGGAGTTAGGTTTGCCAATCCTTCTGTCGTAAACAGATTGTGTGTAAAAAGGCCGAGGAGCGCTGAAACCACAACCCCTGTGGCCAGCTCATCGATACGGATTGTCCCTGTAAGGGCAATCCAGACAAGCAAATATATTATAGTTGTATATAACCACTTTGATAAGGCCTTCAAATTACGCCTCCTTTTTCCATATAAAAACTCAATATTTCCAGCTCGGAGGGAAGTTCTATATATCTAACCCAGACCTCTTTGGGGAAGGGTCCCCTTAGAAGAACAAAGCTTAAAATTCCCCTAATGCCTGCAGTTATAATTTTCTCTTTAACCGCATCACCTGCCTCTTCAGGAACGGCAACAATGGCTATGGAGATGTCCTTCTCCTTAGCAACTCTTCCTATTTCATCAATATGATAAATGGGGACACCGTTTATCTCCTTTCCGACGAGTTCTGGCTTTATGTCAAAGCCTGCAACAACCTTAAAATTGAACCTGTGAAAGGGGTAATTTAAGAGTGCCCTTCCTATATTACCAATTCCCACCACCGCTATATTTCTCTCCTTATCCAATCCCACAATTTCTCTGATCTTCGGAAGAAGTATCGAAATAGAATATCCCTTCCCTCTCTTGCCAAATTCTCCAAAATAGGAAAGATCCCTCCTTACAAGAGAATCGGAAACCTTACAGTAGGCTGCCAGATCTTTCGATTGAATCTCATCCCTTCCTTGCTCCGCAAGCCTCTGCATACACCTGAGGTAATGGGTCAGCCTTCTTAAAGTATTTTCTGGAATCCTTCCCATCTATCCTCCTTGTTAATTTTTTAACGAGTAATATTATTATATAATGAGGGTGGTTTGTCAAGTGCAAGTTAGAACTTGCACGAGATAATAGCAAAAATAAATGGGGCCTTACAAGCCCCATTTATTTTTAAAATCCCGGAGGTTACCACACCACTACCTTCCTCACATCGTTCAATTCGCCAGAATATCTGACAAAATATATTCCATTTTTGAGATTCGAAACCCTGATTTCGGAACCACTTTTCAGAGTTCCAACATAAGTCCTTCTTCCAGAAACATCAAAAACCTCAACCTGAAGTTCTTTATTAAACCCAGTGCCTTTTAGAATAATCTCTCGACCCTTTGCGAAAGCAAACACTTGTGGCTTATAATCTTCTGAAACATCAAGAATTGAACCGTCAAATACCTCAACATCATCTAAAGCAATATTTGAACTCCCACCATCTGCATACGCTACAAAGGCAAATTGGATATAATGAACATCCTTATCTTTTGAAAGGTATATAGGACCGCCAGTAACTTCTTCCCAGCCAAGAGGCGTCGTATAAAGGGTTTTGTGAAGTACCCAGTTGCCGTCGTCTATCTTGTAATAGACGAGAAGGGAATCAGCCCCATCGTAGTTGTAATATTTAAAACGATAGGAGATAAATCCTGATGTCACATTTCTCTTACAGCGAGGAGATAAAAGAATTCCCGATGAGCCTGAAGAGGAATTGCTGAGGAAGTAGAAAACATTTCCCGTGCCGTTGTCGGGAACGCCAGCCTCCGACGGCGCGCCACCAACCCAGAGATCATTGTCCGTAGACCAACCCGGTGGAACGATACCTTCTTCAAATTCCTCTTTTAGGATCCCAGTGGAGGGTAGAGGAACCTGCCTGAGGAAGGCATCATCAAGCAATAAATACCACATATCAACACTTTTGTTAACGAAGGCTACGTAGACCGTACTTCCACGATACTCGTCTATACTTGCAGTGAATCTCATATAATTACTTGGCAGTCTCCCTGCAAAGAGCCTCACTATCGTGCTTTCTGGATGTGGATAACTAAGAAGCCAGACCTCAAGACTTTCGGGGTAGCTCGAAGATATTGACCTAACAAAAGCACCAATAGAATTATTTGCGGTATCAAGGACACTTATAGCTGGTGAAATCAGCCAGTCGTTGTTACCATTTGGATTGTACACACACCCGGCAAAATCCCAACCTGAATGACTGTAAATTCTTCCTGTATATAAAGTCCATGTCTTCCCGTCACCGTCAAGGTCAAAGGTGGTCCAACCTGCACCTGAGAGACTGGTTATGAAATCAAACTCCTGACCATAAGTAGTGTATTTCGGGAAGATGTAAAGGTTAAAATCTGGAAACGTGTC
>CAZZKY010000011.1:0-2183 GCA_964654765.1 uncultured bacterium
ACTTTTGGTGCTTTAAGTTTAAGAATTTCTTGGAGCAACAAGATGGTATTCTGATTCCGCCCCAGGCCAGGGCCAAAGGCAATTACATCGTAGTCGCCTTTACAAATCTGCCTGAATTCTTCTATTCCCGTATAGGATCTGATTATGACTTCATTGCATTTAGTCTGCATTACAGGCCGGATTTCTTCAGGCACTGCAAGGTATACAAGACCAGCTCCTGAGTATATTGAGGCTTCCGCAGCAAAGAAAGCGGCACCGGTGAATTCCTTAGAACCAGAAACGACAAGAACCTTCCCGCATACGCCTTTGTGCTCATCTCCGCGGTATTCGGGCAGAAAGTTCTTTATGTCTTCGCGTTCTAATAAAAATTTATTGGAATCTACAATATTTTCTGGTATTCCGATATCTATAATTTTTATCTTTCCCGCGTAATATTTGCCCGGGTAGAGGAGGAGCCCTGTTTTCGGAAAGGCAAAGGTAACGGTATAATCTGCTTTAAAGGCGGTGTTTTCCACATCTCCTGTTTCTCCGTTAACACCTGATGGAATGTCACAGGCAATTTTGAGTCCATTTTGAGAATTTATTTTTTCAATTACTTCTAAATATTGATTTTCAAGTTTACCCCTGAAGCCCGTCCCGAAAATTGCGTCTATATAGATGTCGAAATCTTGGTTTTCCTTTAGAAATTCTTTAAAACTTTTTACCTGAATGCCTTTATCTATGGCTCTCTCCAACTGATGTTGTGAATCCCCTGAAAATTCCGTTTCATCACAAAGAAGAAAAACGTTGAGCTCCTTTGCTTTTTTGTGGAGGTGTATGGCTGAAACAAGGCCGTCTCCACCATTGTTCCCCTTTCCGCAAAAGATGGCTACTTTGGCGCTTTTCAGTCTTTCCCCGTAAAGCTCTTCTAAAAAAAATGCAAGGCCACTCCCTGCTCTTTCCATTAAAGTGAGGGAAGGTATTCCGTGCTCTTCAATAGCCTTCCTATCCGCTCTTCTCATCTCTTCTGGGGTAAGAACCTTTATTGCCATCCTATAACTCCTTTTAACTTCTCTCTCATCCTTTCAACGTGGGTTCCTTCCCAATAGTACCTTTTGCACGATGGACAGTAGAAAAACTCTTCATGGGTATCAAATACATAAAATGGGACTTTTCCCTTAGCTAGCTCTTTATCAATTTTAACTATTGGGACATTGCACTCCATACACAAAGAGAGAAAGTTTATCTTGTCTTTAAGACTGAATTTTTCTAAAACCATTTTCAATTGTAAAAGGGGGTTGTCGTTATCTGGAAAAAAAATGGTGAGTTTTCCGCTGTATTTTTTAAACTTTGTGTTTCTGGTTAGGACGATTCTACCGGAATCTTCGAATTCCTTAATGTTTTCAGGAGTTAAACCACCTCTAATATATATTGTATCAAAACCGCACATCCGGAGAAGCTTTGCCAGCTTCCCCAACATTGAATCACATATAAATTTCATTTTATCTTGATAAGATTATTATGGATTCTCTGAGTATTTCAGCGGAGAGAATGGCACTGCTTCGGGTTGGATCGAGAAGGGGATCCAGTTCCACTATGTCCATAGCGAGAAGCTTACCTTTAAGCATTTTTAGAGATTCAAGTAATTCCTTAAAGGAGATCCCAAGGGGTTCAGGATTTGAAACGGAAGGCATAATAGAGGGGTCAAGTACGTCTAAGTCAAGGGTGAGATAAAAGGGTCCCTTGTCATTTTCTAAAATTTGAGAAAGTGGCTCTAAAACTTTGAAGGGTTCCCCTCTTTTCACATCTTCCTCCGGGAAAAAGGATCGGTATCCAAGGGTAATAACCTTGTCAGCACCAACGAGCTCTTCTATTCTTCTAATAACTGTTGCATGGGAAAGTTTATTACCCATGAAAGAATCTCTGCGGTCTAAGTGGGCGTCAAGATGGATAATTGTGAATTCTAAACCTTTGTCGTGGAGATATTTGATAATGGGGTAGGTAATAAAATGATCTCCTCCGAGGGCGATAAAAGGAGGCTCGAGTTTTAATTTATTCAAGCAATCAAGGGCCTTTCGAACAAATTCTTCTGGGTTTTCTTTTGAATAAAAATAAAAATCGCCAAGGTCTTCGAATTCAGGAACTGGCTCCTTTTGGTGAATACTGTACCACTCGATGGAATCGTAAGCCCAACGGATGTGAGC
>CAZZKY010000012.1:0-1690 GCA_964654765.1 uncultured bacterium
TGGTACATCAAAAGCTTTAGCCTCCAAGCGCAGTTCAGGAAAAGGCGTCGCCGCCCGGCAACTAACGGAGCTTGGTTCGAAGGGATGCACGATAACCAGTTGAGCGTATCTGTGCTTAGAATAGTTAAAACAACTAATAAAAAATTCAATAAACTGGTTATTGACACTCCCATCAAACTAAAAAAAGTTAAAAAAGGAGCGTCGACACTTTCTCCTGAAATCCGTGAGGAGGTTAAAGCTGTTAAGGGAAAAATCGAAAAAGCCAAGCTTGTGGGAAAATTAATTGCCAAAAGGGCGTTGGATAAGGGCTTCAAAAAGGTAGTTTTTGATAGAGCTGGGTACAAATATCATGGCAGAGTGAAGGCATTAGCGGATGCAGCCAGAGAAGCTGGCCTTGAATTTTAGGAGGTAAAGTATGGTATTTTTTGAGGAATTTGAGAGGGAAAGTGCAGAGCTTATAGAAAATATAGTTTACATTAATAGGGTTACGAAGGTTACGAAGGGTGGTAAAAACCTAAAAATGTCTGTGTGGGTTGTTGTAGGTGATGGGAATGGTAGAGTCGGGATCGGACATGGAAAGGCTGCTGAAACGCCTGAAGCTATCCAAAAAGCCTTGAGAAGGGCGCGTAAAAATTTGAAACAATGCGTAATCAAAAACGGAACTTTACCTTATGAGGTGATTGTTAAGGAAGGGGCATCAAAAATTTTGCTTAAACCAGCTGCTCCTGGTACCGGTATCATTGCAACTCAAGCTGTTAGGGCTGTCCTTGAAGCTGCTGGGTATCAGAATGTTCTTACGAAGTCCTTAGGTTCTAATAACCCCATTAATCTTATGAAAGCCACTTTTAAGGCTGTAACCTCTCTGGTAGATCCGGAAAGAATTGTGAAAGAACGGGGACTTAACCCCGAAAAAGTTCTAAGGAGGTTTGGCCGTGTCGCAAAAACTTCTGAAAGTACAACAAATTAAGAGTTCAATAGATGTTGACAAAAAGCATAAATTAACTCTGAAAGCCCTTGGCCTTGGCAGAATTGGAAAAACAAAGATTCACAGAGATACACCTCAGATAAGAGGAATGATAAACCAGGTTGCTTATCTTCTGAAAGTTGAAGAGATAGAGGAGGATAAAAAATGATAGATTTGAGTTCTTTACGTCCAAACAAGGGTGCAAAGAAAAGAAAGAAGAGAGTGGGAAGAGGTCCTGGTTCGGGTCATGGTAAGACTGCAGGTAAAGGACATAAAGGGCAGAAGGCAAGGAGTGGTGGAGCTAAACCGGTATGGTTTGAAGGTGGTCAAATGCCACTTTATAGGAGGTTACCCAAAAGGGGCTTTAAGAATCCATTCCGGGTGGAATATCAGATTGTGAATCTTGATACCCTTGATAAACATTTCAATGCCGGCGATGTGGTGAATCGTGAAGTGCTTCTGCAAAAGGGACTGATAAAGGATGAAAAAAAGCCGGTGAAATTACTCGGCCGTGGCGATATCACAAAACCTCTTGTTATAGAAGTGGAAAAAATCTCAGAAAGTGCAAAGGCTAAAATTGAAAAAGCGGGTGGGAAAATAAATGTTAAAGAATCTTGATGCTATACCAAAAATAGGAGAATTAAGAAAGAGGATACTGTTCACCCTGTTTATCATTGTAATTTATCGTATAGGAACCCATATCCCTCTCCCCGGTATAAACGGTCA
>CAZZKY010000013.1:0-5309 GCA_964654765.1 uncultured bacterium
ATGTTTGCACTTGCAAGGCACATTGTTCGCGGAACAGTGGGAATCAAAAATGGACTCTGGGAAAAGAAAGAGCTGGAAGGTTGGGAACTTGCTGGTAAAACTCTTGGAATTCTGGGCTACGGCAGAATAGGCCATGAACTGGCGAAAAGGGCAAAAGCACTTGGTATGAACGTAATTGCCTATAGAAGGCACGAGTTCCAGGATGAATATGCAAAGAGAGTAACCTTAGACGAGCTTTATGCCCAGTCAGATTTCATCTCAATTCATCTGCCACTAACTCCAGAAACAAAATACTTCGTTAATAAAGAAGCTTTTGATAAGATGAAAGACGGCGTGTTCATAATTAACGTTGCGAGAGGCGGGGTAGTCGATGAAAAAGCCCTCTTAGAAGCTCTAAAGTCTGGAAAAGTTAGAGGGGCTGCTCTTGATGTCTTTGAAGTGGAACCACCTGAAGATCCACTTCACAATGAACTAATACAGCACCCGAATGTGATTTGTACACCCCATATCGGCGCAAGCACTTTTGAAGGACAGGCACGAGTCGGTATGGCCCTCGTACAAAAGGTGAAAGATTTCCTCGAGGGTAAGATATAGAAAATAGATGATATACACACCCAGGGAAGGCGCCCGAAAGGGCGCCTTTTTATGTTTAAATATTCAACATCAAACATCATTCGAAATTAAATACTACAAAGACATTTACATTGACTTTAATAGTGCCTTGCTCTATTGGAACTTCAGAAAAAGTTTTTGTAAAAGTTTCCGCTCTATAAGTAGGTGGTGGTGGAGAACTTGATTGGATATTTACGCTCCTTATGCCCTTAATCTTATACCCACTTCCTGCAAGGGCCCTCTCAGCTTTAACCCTTGCATCCATCATAGCAAGCTCTATACCTACAAGCTGCAAAGAGTCCTTTCCAGAATAATCAAAACTTATCCCGTTAACCCGATTTACACCAAACTTAATTGCTGAAGAGAGAATCTTTCCAGCATCGCCCACAGGTACAACTACTATGAGATCTTCACTTGCTCTGAAACCTTTAAGAATTTGCTTACCATCGCTAAAATCGTAGATAGGCTCCAGCTGTAAATTTAAGGTCTTAATCTTCTCCTTTTTGACCCCCATTTGCAGAAGGCCTTGCAAGATCGAATTCATTTTCCCTGAAAGCGCGCTCATAGCCTTAGCAGGATCTGAGTCCTCAACAAAAACACCAAGAGATATTGCGCAAATATCAGGAATTACTTCAACTTGTGCTGTGCCCGATACAGTAATTGTTCGGGTCGTATCTGGAATTTGGGCAAAAGTAAACCCAAGTGCCACGAGAAAAACAAAATAGACGTTTAAAAATCTTCTCATAACTACCTCCCTTCGCTAAGTTTAATGCCTTTGGCCAGCATCAACAACCATAATCCTGTCAAGTCAAACTTTGAATTTTAATTTTCACTCATTATAATTTTAAAAGGAGGTGGATATGAGAGGGTTTTTGCTCTTGATTCTTGCTTCAGGATTAATTTCTTCTGGGTGTGTCCGGAAGCAAGCACGCCAGGCAAACAAACTTGTGATCTGGGAAAGCTATAACGATGAGGAGCATGCAGTATTCACCCAGATAGTCGAAAAGTTCAAAGCCCAAAACCCCGATATAGAAATTGAGATTCAAAGAATACCCTTTGATGGAATGGAACAAAAAGTCCTCACAGCTCTTGCCTCAAAAACGACTCCAGACATTGCCAGGGTAGACTACGCTTTTGTCGCAAAACTTGCAGACAAAAACGCAATACTGCCCATTGAAGAGGAAGAAATCGCAGACATTAAAGACAAGCTTATAAGAGCGGCACTTTATTCCAATTTCTACAAGGGAAAATTTTATGGAGTTCCAGATCAGACCACATGTATAGCCCTTTTCTACAATAAAAAGATCTTTAAGGCAAAGGGGATTAAAAACCCACCAAAAACATGGAACGAGTTTGTAGAGATAGGGAAAAAGCTCACCGATGGAAAAATCTACGGTTTCGGAATGCACAATTCCCTCTGGTGGACATTTCCTTTCTTCTTCTCCTTTGGCGCTAAATTTATGAGCGATGATCTGAAAACCTGCCTTCTTGATTCTCCTGAGGCAATAGAAGCCTTTACTTTTAAAGTGGATTTGTATAGAAAACACAAAATTGAGGGAGGAGCGTGGCAGGCAGGAGCTATAAATCCCGACGCAGGTTTCAGAAACGGAAAATACGCGATGATTTTTAACGGCCCCTGGTCTATTAAATCTTTGCAGGAGGCGGGAATCGACTTTGGAGTAGCCCTCGTGCCTGAAGGTCCAGCTGGTAGCGCCACAACCATTGGAGGCACTAACCTTGTTATATTTCATAAAGAGACCAAGCCTCTTGCAATGAAGTTCATTAAGTTCTTACTTTCACCGGAAGTACAGGCCTTTTGGGCGAACGAACTGGGGCAAATACCCTTAAGATATGATGCGATACCAATGGTAGACACTCTAAAACACCCCTATCTCAAAGTTTTTATCGAACAAATGAAATACGCCGTTCCTCGCCCTCCACTACCAAATTATACTGATATTGAGCTTACCTTTAACGGAGAAATGGAAGCAGCCCTTTCAGGTCAAAAATCGCCTGAACAAGCTCTTAAGGATGCCACAAAAAGGGTCAATGAAAAAATCCTTAAGGAGGAATTGTAATGTCTACTTTATTTATCGCCTTTCTAATCTTCACCCAGACTTTTAGAACCATACAGGTTGACGGTAACCTATCAGACTGGACTCAGGATGAACTGGTAATTCCCGATTCTCCAACAGACTGTGCAGTGACAGGAAACGAAATCTATGGCATCTATGTGACCTGGGATGCGAATTACCTTTACATTGGAGCAAGTTATAAGTTGCAAAATAAAGCACTGCTTATTGTATTAGACCGAGGAACAGGTAAAGGGGTCCACGATATTAACAACCTTGACTGGTACCCGAGAAACTTTCAGTTCTTTGGAATGAATGCAGATATACTTATAGCACTATGGAATGCGGACTTGGGGACAGGAGGTGTTAGAGAAATCACAGGTGAAGTTGTCAATAATAGAACCAAAACCAGACCTTTCCCAGGAATTATGATACAAAACCTCGCAACACCGGGGGATTCGGGAGGCTTAGAAGTAGCAATACCATTCAGTCAACTTTACCCTGAGGGATTTCCTCAAGGTGCAACCATAAAGGCTGTATCTCTCATTGCCGGCTCGGATCATGAAGGTGGGATAGAATCTGCTCCAGATAACCCTTGGATAAGGCCTTTCCAAGCTTCATCAGTTAGAAAGATAACCAGAATCCTTCTCGACAGTAACAATGACGGGCTTCCCGATGAAGGAACCAATCCAAAAGATGCAGCCGAGATAATTTACACCGAGGAAAAAACATTAAAAATCTCAAGATTTGAACTCTCTCAGAGAGCTGCAAGGATTGGTGAAAACATAGAGATAAAGATATCGGTTACAGACTATACTAATCTTGATATTGCTATTTACAATGAAAAGGGTGAGCTCAAAAAGCGTTTCAGTAGTCTAAACGCCATACCCGATGAAGAATACAGCTTTAATTGGGACTTAAAGGACTACTCGGGTAATTTTGTAAACCAGGGCACTTATATAATAGTAGTTAAAGCTGGCGAAAGTGTTAGAGAGAAGAAAGCCGTCCTTGTCTATAAATAGAGTAATCATAGGATTAGATCCTGCCTGGAAGAAAGGCAAAAAATCTTATGGAGTTTTAGTTAGAGAGGACCTCGTTGTGGAGAATTCCTTCTCTTTTAAAGAACTCAGCGAACTGGAAGAGGCAATTTCAGAGATACTAACACCTATTAAACTTATCTTCGTCGATGCACCCCTTCACCTCGAAAAAGGAGAAAAAGTAAGGGCCTGTGACAGAGAATTTCTGAAAAGAGGACTGCCAATTTTACCCTTCAATGAAAAAATTATGGAAAAACTTTACTCTCCTTTCTTTGGTATAGAATTGCGAAAGTTTCTTGAAGAAAAAGGATTTAAATATTGTGGCTCTTTTAATGAAAATAGCTTTTACGAGGTTTATGCCTTCGGAAATGCTATGCTCGCTTTCGGAATTAAGAGTAAATCAGACTTTCTTAAAAAGTGGAAAAAACTTCTCACTGACTTCGGCTTTATGGGATTAAGAAAAATCAAGAGTCCCCACCACATAGATGCACTCCTTTCTACCCTGCCCTTCTTTGTTACGAAGTGGGATTTTGATGTTTTCTCCCTTTTTCAAGAAAGGGGATACTGCCTTTTCGTACCGGGATAAAGCTTAAAATGTTTGAAGAATGGGGCGGAAAAAGATATAACAATTTTAGCCATCACCTTAAAAAAGTATTCGGAGAAAAGGTTTATCGCGTTTCAATAGATGCAGGGTTTACATGTCCCAACAGGGATGGAACCCTTGGAAGAGGAGGTTGCATCTTCTGTGATGCAGCAGGATCAAGAGCGGGTTATGTTCTCCCAGAGTTTCCTGTGAAGGAACAGATAAAAAGGGGAATAGAACTTATAAGAAAAAACACCGGCGCAAGAAAGTTTATCGCTTACTTTCAGGCATTTTCTAACACCTATGGACCTGTTGAAAAATTAGAGAAAATTTACAGGGAAGCCTTAGAAATTCCAGATATTGTTGGAATTTCAATCTCCACAAGGCCGGACCTTGTCTCTGACGATGTGCTTGATCTTCTCGAAGAAATAGGAAAAAACACCTACCTCTGGCTTGAACTTGGTGTTCAAACTCTAAATGAGAGGATTCTGAAAAGACTAAACAGAAAACATACTGTTGAGCAAAGCATTGATGCCATACAAAGAGCCCTTAAAAGGTCACACATCCGGACTCTCACCCACCTGATCCTTGGACTTCCGGGAGAAAAGGAAGAAGACATGTTAAACACTGCAACAGGTGTTTCTATGCTGGGAGTTCATGGTGTTAAGTTACACCACCTTTATGTAATAAAAGGAACGGTTCTCCAAAGACTTTACGAAAAGGGAATCGTAAAAGTCTATGAAAGGCCAGAGGATTATGCTGAGATCGCCGTAAAGTTTCTCGAGCGCCTTAGCCCGGAAATAATCATTCACAGACTACAGGGCTTTGCAAGGGAGAATTTGGTCGCGCCCTCATGGACCGCCAACAAATTCGCAGGTATTCAAGCGATTGAAAGAATGCTGGAGGAAAAGGACAGCTATCAAGGTAAATTTTACAGGAATTAAGAAATGGAGCTGAGGGGATTCGAACCCCTGACCTCCAGAGTGCGATTCTGGCGCTCTCCCA
>CAZZKY010000014.1:0-5737 GCA_964654765.1 uncultured bacterium
ATTAGTAACTCCATTCATCAGGGTAGAATACTTAAGAATTACCAGGTCAAGCCAACCGCATCTACGAGGCCTTCCTGTTGTAGCACCAAATTCCTGTCCCTTTTCTCTGATGAGTTCCCCCTCAACGTCTTTGATTTCTGTGGGGAATGGGCCCTTACCGACCCTCGTTGTGTAGGCTTTAAAGACTCCATAAACTTTTTCGATTTTTTGAGGTGGAAGTCCTGAAAAAACTAAAGCTCCCGAAGAAATCGTATGGGAAGAGGTTACATACGGGTAAGTGCCGTAAATAATATCAAGTAAGCTCCCTTGTGCACCTTCAAAAAGGATTCTTTTGCCTTCCTTTTCCATTTTATGAATGAATTCAAACCCATCAACAGTAAAAGGTTTTATGAATTTTGCGAATTCTTTAAGGTCCTCAAGGATTTTTTTGTAGTCAAAGGGTGGATGTCCAAAACGTGCTGCGATTATCTGATTGTTGAAATCGGTTATATCTTTCACTTTTCTTGCTAAGGATTTCTCGTGGAAGAGGTCGCCCACTCTGATCGCGATTCTTTGGTATAGGTCCCTGTATGCGTAAGCTATACCACGCTTTGTGCTTCCAACTCCTCCCTTTGATTCCTCCTCAAGGGCATCTTCTTCTTTATGGAAGGGGAGAACGATAGTTGCCCTTTCGTCGACAAAAAGTCTCCCTTCTAAAGGACCTGTTAAATTTGATATTTCCAAGACTTCTTGTTTAAATATGTCAGGATCTATTAGAACTCCAGCAGTAATAAGATTCTTTTTCTCCTGTCTTATAATTCCGGAAGGAAGGAGATGCAATATCAATTTTTTGTTATCAACGACGATTGTATGCCCTGCATTAGCTCCACCTTGAAATCTGCAGATTAGGTCATACTCCTTAGCAATGTAATCCACGAAGCGTCCTTTCGCTTCGTCTCCCCACTGTAATCCAATGACTACGTCGGCCATGGTTTAAGTATCAAGTTAAGGCTGTGTTTTTTCAATTTCAGGAAGAATCAACATTGCGTCACCGTAGCTTAAAAAACGGTAGCCTTGTTTTATCGCCTCTTCATAGGCTTTGAGAACTTTTTCCCTCCCCGCAAAGGCACACACAAGAATAAGTGGGGTAGATTTTGGTAGATGAAAATTGGTTATGAGCCCGTCTATAACGTCAAATTTGAAGCCAGGGTATATAAATAGGTCTGTGTTGCCTCTTAATTTCTTTTCATCAAACTTCCAGGATTCTAAGGTCCTCACGCTGGTTGTTCCACAGGCGATTATTTTATGACCAAGCTTTTTAGCCTCTATTATCGCATTTGCTGAGTCTTCAGGAATCTCATAGTATTCTTCATCCATTTTATGTTTAGTGATATCTTCAGTTTTAACAGGTTTGAAAGTACCTGGTCCTACGTTGAGAATTACAGGAACGATTTTAATTCCTTTTTCCTTGAGGTCATTAATTGTCCTCTCTGTAAAATGAAGACCAGCAGTTGGAGCGGCCACAGAATAACCTTGCTCTGCAAATACTGTTTGATAATAAACTTCATCTTCTTTTTCTGGTTGCCTCTTTATATAATGGGGCAAAGGAATCTGTCCATAAAGTTCAAGAAGTTCATTTACGTTAATATCTGATAGAATTTTGAAAGTGGTTTTGTCATCTGTGGAATCTTCAACCAAAAGCTCATGACCCCCAACTACAAAGATTCTCCCAGGTTTAGCCTTTTTTTTGCTTGAAACCAGGGCTTTAAACTCTTTGTCATTGATAAAGTTTACGAAGAAAATTTCCAATTTTCCGCCGGTATCTTTAGCATTGGCAAACAGTCTCGCTTTGATCACCTTTGTCTTGTTTATTACAATAACATCTCCCGGCTTTAGGAATTCAGGTAATTTGTAAAAGTAAGAGTGGATTATGGTGTCATCTTTCTGGTTTAATACCATGAGTTTTGCCTTATCTCGCTCTTTAAGCGGTTTTTGTGCAATAAGTTCGGATGGCAAATTATAGTTGAAAAGTTCAAGGGAAAGCATTTTTACCCGATATAAATTATAAGGCTTGATTTAGGTTTCATCCCTTAGGACTATCAGGCAATAGACATCCTTAACGTTGATGCCGGTATGGCCGGTTATTATTAAATCATTTAGTCTTTTGAAAAAGTTATATGAGTCGTTCTCCCTTAAATATTTTTCTGGGTTTAAACTCAGCCGTTTTGCCCTGAATATGGTTTCATTGTCACATATTGCCCCAGCTGCGTCGGTTAATCCATCAATTCCATCGGTTCCAATAGCGGCGAATACAAATTTTTTGTTTTTCCCTTCCATTTCTTTGGCGAGTCTGAGTGTGAGCTCCTGATTTCTACCACCTTTACCTTTTCCTTTGACCTGTAAATAAATCTCCCCTCCTGCAACGATAGCTATGTTGCTCTTAGGATTTGCGTCCGTCAGCTCTTTCATTTTTCTTATTAAAAATTCTACCATTTCTTCGATTTTTAGATGAAAGTCGCTGCCAAGGTTCAGCACAATGTAACCTTTTAGTTTTAGAAATTTCGCTAAATATGAGAGGAAATCAGCGTTTCTCAAAATTATGGTATTATCAACCCTCTCACTGGCTAATTTGCAATCCTTAAAGGTCTCTGGTATTCTTCCCTCAAGGCCTGCGCTAATCACGGCCCTCACACTTTTGGGTGCCCTCTCCCAGAGGTCGTATTTCTTCAGTACCTCATAAGTGTCTTCGAAGGTCGAAGGATCGCAGGTTGTTAATCCCGAGGCAATCAAATCAATTCTATCATGAATAACATCCGACATTAAGAAAGCGTGAGCCTTTGTGTTAAGATAGTTTATTAACTGTCCCCCTTTAATTTTCGAAAGGTGTTTCCTAACAGTATTGATTTCTTCAATATTTGCACCGGAAGAAAGGAGGAGTTTGTTTATGGTTATTAGGTCCTTTAGCGGAATTCTCGGAAGTTCAAACATTGCAGAACCGCCCCCGGAGATTAGAAAGATAAGTTTTTGAGGATTTTTGGTTTTAAGAACTTGAAGGAAATACTCCGCGGATTTCAGGCTTTCTCTATTAGGATATGGATGGCCGCCTTTGAAGTACTTTATCTTATCCAATTTGTCTTCTATTTTTGCGTTGGTTACCAGGATACCGCCTTCGATTTCACCGAAATTGAGGTAAGGCTTTAACATTGGGTATGCCGCCTTTCCTACGGCAACTAAATATGGCGGTGATGCAGAACTGTCTATGTGACTTATGAGTATCTTTTCGGGATTGCAGTTATCGAAGGCATGATTCAAACCATCAATAATGGCCATTCTGGCGCTTAGAATGGGTTCAGGAATTTCCGTTTTGAGCAGAATCTCTCTATTTTTGATCATATACAAAGATTAATCTTTAACAGGCGGAAATCCATACTGAAGCGTTTGGATTTTCAAAGGCTGTGCCCTTTGGCTTGAAAAGACCTATTTTGTGAGTTATATTTAATTACGAATGCTTAATTTAAGGAGGTATCATGAGTTCCCACTTTACTGTTCCTCAATGGGAAAATTTTTTTGCAGAAAGAACAAAGTGGATAAAGAGCAGTATAATAAGGGAGCTTCTAAAGTTTACACAGCAGCCTGAAGTAATTTCCTTTGCCGGGGGGCTTCCGGCACCAGAACTTTTCCCCATAGATGCAATAAAAAAGGCCAGTACAGAACTTTTGGAGAAAGACGGTCAAAAAATGCTTCAGTATGGTCCTACAGAAGGCTATCCTTTCCTTAATGAGCAGATTGCGAAATATATGGGAAAGATGGGAGTTCAATGCACACCTCAGGAGATACTCCCTACCAGTGGTTCTCAACAGGCTCTTGATCTAATTGGAAAGATCTTTATAAACGAAGGTGACTTGGTCTTCGTTTCTAAGCCAACTTATCTTGGCGCTCTTCAGGCTTTTAATTCGTATGGCCCGAAATATGTAGGTTCTGTTATGGATGATGACGGTCTCATCCCCGAGGAGGTCGAAAAGGTTCTAAAAGAACACAGGCCTAAGTTTATGTACGTGATATCTACATTTCATAACCCTGCTGGTGTCACCATTCCAGAGGATAGAAGAAAAAAATTGGTGGAACTTGCAGAGAAATACGATACTTTTATAGTTGAGGATGATCCTTATTCAAGGTTAAGATTCGAAGGAAGTAACATACCACCTCTTGCAGCCTACTCGAGGGAAAGGGTTATATACCTTGGGACATTCTCTAAAGTCCTTGCGCCAGGGTTCCGTTTGGGTTGGATTGTGGCACCGAAGGAAGTCATTGCAAAGCTGGTTCAGGCAAAGCAGGGTACAGATTTGCACACTTCCACTTACGTTCAGTATCTTGCGGCGCATCTTTGTGCACAAGATCTAATTGATAGCCATCTTGACAAAATTAGAGAAGTTTACAAAAGAAGGCGTGACATAATGCTTGATGCTATGGATAGACATTTCCCGAAAGAAGGATTCCATTGGACGAGGCCACAAGGAGGTCTCTTTTTGTGGGTTATCATGCCTGAAAAGATAGACAGCGTGAAGCTCCTTGAGAAAGCCGTTGAAAGAAAGGTCGCCTTTGTACCTGGGAATGCCTTCTATCCTGATCCTGAAGAGGGCAAGAACACGATGCGACTTAACTTTTCAAATATGAGAGATGATTTGATCGTTGAGGGTATAAAAAGGCTCGGAGAGCTACTCAAGGAAGAATCGTAAAAAATACTTGACAAAACGCTTAAAAGGCGTTATTCTTTTTCAGGAAAAGAAAGGAGGTGCTTATGAAAAGGGTGTGGTTATTGATGTTAGTAGGAGTTGCACTGGTTAGTGCTGCTCCCACGGTAGACGGGAATGTAGACCCAGAAGCTGAGGGCTACACCCTTGTGGCTGAAAACTCTACTAATACCGATAAACAAGGTGCTGATCTCCTTGCATTTTATTATGCTATTGCTAACGATTCTCTATATCTTGCTATAACGACTCAGAACACTCAATCTTGGGATGTTGCGTACGGATTTGTATTTGATGTAATAGATGGCGGATACAGCGGTGACCCTGATGCGGATGTGAGAGATTCATGGGGAAGAAAGCTCTATTTCCCTTCTTGGAATCCTGATTATCAAATTTATTTCTGGTATAGTGGTTCAGGTCAATCAATTACTGCTCACAATTTCAATGGATATTCTAATGGGACCTGGCAGTATAATATTAGCGAACTCAACTACGCCCCAAGCTATGGTGGGGAATCGGGCCTCCAGGCTTTAGAAATTTCCATTCCTCTTGAAGCATTGGGTAATCCTTCTCAGGTGAAATCCTGTGCTTATATAGTTGGTGGTGATAATAGCTCTGCGGTCGATATATTGCCTACAGATCCATCTGTTTCTCTTACTGGTATTGAAGAATGGACAGATTGGGATACCATCACAACCTATTTTGTACTTAATGTTAGAGAGCACACTAACAAGTTCAGCATGCAACCTATTCTTAATGGCGTTAGAGTAACGGGTTCCGGAACGTACTTGCTTGAAGTTTATACTGTTGATGGCAAAAAGATACTCACGAGAAAGGTGACCGTGAACGGGCGTACAGATATCACGTTCAATCTCAAACCCGGGCTTTACCTTGTGAGGGAAGGAAAGCTGGGTGCTTCAAAGTTCATTGTAGCAAAGTGAAAGTAGGGTTTGTTATATGGGGCGAGGGTAAAGCCCTCGCCCTTTTATTTTGAATGAGGAGAAGCGTAA
>CAZZKY010000015.1:0-4167 GCA_964654765.1 uncultured bacterium
TTCCGTATCTTCTCAAGTCCAGATACCATTCAAAGGCTTCCTGTGGAAGGTTGTACTCCTTAATTCTCTGAATCAAAGTTTCTAAGTCGTCTTCCCTCTGGGAACCGCCCACGATCTCACCGTAGCCTTCCGGTGCAAGGATGTCCATTGCCAGAGCAAGTTCAGGGTTTTCGGGGTCTCGTTTCATATAGAAAGCCTTTATCTTAGCGGGATATCTGTGAACGATAACGGGCTTGTCAAACTCCTCAGAAATGGCAGTCTCTTCGTCGCCCCCGAAGTCGTCCCCCCATTTAATGTTAAATCCCTTTTTCTGCAAAAGCTCTATGGCTTCTGTATAAGTGATTCTGGGGAAAGGTTTTTTAATCTTTTCAAGCTTAGAAATGTCTCTTTCTAAAATTTTTAACTCTTCCTGCCTCGTTTCTAAAACCCTCTCCACTATGTATACGATAAGCCCCTCCGCATTTTCCATGACATCTGGAAGTTCTGCATAAGCTATCTCAGGTTCTACCATCCAGAATTCCATAAGATGCCTTCTGGTTTTTGATTTCTCTGCTCGGAAGGTAGGTCCAAAGCAATAAGTTTTCCCATGGGCAATACAGGCAGCTTCCTGATAGAGCTGACCCGATTGAGAAAGGTAGGCTTTTTCCCCGAAATAGTCAGTTTCAAAGAGGGTTGTTGTACCCTCGCAGGCTGCTGGTGTGAGTATGGGAGAATCAATTCGTATAAATCCGAGGTTGTCAAAGTAGTCGTGAATGGCCTTCTCTACGGTGTGTCTTATTCTCATTATTGCCCACTGTCTCCTCGTTCTAAGCCAGAGGTGCCTAATAGGAAGTAGAACTCCGGGATCGGGGATATTGTCCTCTCTTACTTTTGGGATGGGGAAGTTTTCGCACTTATTGACAATTTGTATATAGCTGAGGTCCAATTCAACACCACCCGGTGCCCTCACGTCAGCCCTAACTTTACCTCTTACTATGGCAGAAGTCTCAAGGGTAAGTTCGTCGAAGAGGTCGAAATATTTATCATCAATCTGGCCTTTAACCATCACACACTGGAGAAATCCACTACCGTCTCTAACTATGACAAATCTGACTTTACCCGAGGAGCGTTTGTTGTAAATCCATCCCCGGATTTCAACTTCTTCACCGATATGCTCTTTTAAGTCACTGATATATGTGAACTTTCCCATACTTAAATTTTACAACGGTTTCTGCGTTTGTTCAAAGCATGGCAATTACTAAACTTGATTTTCCAGAGATTAAAAAATCCGTGATGTTTCCACCATAATTTTGTTATGAAGCTGGAAGCTTTTGAATTTTATGCAGAGGATTATGACAGGTGGTATGATGAAAATCATTATCTCTTTCAATTGGAGTTAAGAGCGCTCAGGAAGGTAATTCCAAGGGGGATTGGTTTAGAAGTTGGTGTAGGAACGGGCAGGTTTGCACAGGCACTTAAAGTAGAATTTGGCGTTGATCCTGCAATAAATATGTTAAAATTTGCAAAGGAGAGGGGGATAGAGGTCGTTGTTGGGGTTGGAGAGCAATTACCCTTTAGAGATGGAATTTTTGATTATGTTATGAATGTCATAACCATATGTTTTGTGCAAGACCCGAGGAAAGTTATTCAGGAGTCAAGGCGAGTTCTTAAGCAGGGCGGAAAATTAATCACAGGATTTATCGATAAAAACTCTTTTCTCGGAAGGATTTATGGAGAAAAAAAGAAAGCAGGCCACAAGTTTTACAAGTATGCAAATTTTTTCGCACCTGAGGAAGTTTTGGAATTGATGAAAGAGGCGGGGCTTTCCCGTTTTGAAATTTATCAAGCTATCTTTAATTTTGAAAGTCAACAAAAATTAGAGGAGCCAAAGGAAGGTTTTGGGGAGGGGGCTTTCGTAGTAATTTCGGGTGTTAAGGAGGATTGAGATGAAGGGAATTTTTGTTCTTCTTTTAATTTCTGGATTTGTTTTTGGAGGCCAAAGGACGGTTTTGGTTGAAGTTTTTGCCTCAACCACTTGCCAATATTGCACCGATGCGGTTAGAGGTGTTGAGGAACTTAAAAATTACCACGGTGACACCGTTTCAATATTGGTATATTACCCCGGTGCAACGGACCCCTTCCGTGTTACAGAATCATACCAAAGGGCTACCTATTATTCAATTTCAGGAGTTCCTGTTGCAATTTTTGACGGAGTAAAAAGGGTTGAAGGTGGTTCACCTGACAGAACCTCGATGTACCCGGTTTATAGGGATACTTTCGACGTTAGGAAGATTGTGGATCAGCCTGTGGTTTTCGAAGTTACGGGAAATTACGACCCCGACTCAAGACACGGAGATTTACAGGTAACGATTCTGAATCTCTCTGGTGATACTTTATCTGGTTACCTAAGGACAGCGGAGGTTCTAATGGATACAAATTATCAGTGGCAGGATATGGACCATCTCTTTTATGTGGTTAGAAAGATGTTCCCTGATGCCAAGGGAATTTTCGTGAAAATTCTTCCCTATGATGTTGCAAGTTTAAACATTGAGTTTGCTGTTGGTGGCCTCGATACTGAGGAAAAGGTAGCCTTTGTTCTTTTTCTCCAGAATGATGAAACCAAAGAGGTCCTCGGTTCAAGGCCAGAGGTGAGGCTTACTTCATTGAGATGGTCAAGCGTAAGTGAAGTTTCGAGAAACGGAATAAAGGTAATAAGTGGAAGAAAGAGTGTGAAATTTTTGTTAGGAAATAGTTCAGTGGTTTCTGATTTATCTATTTTCGATGTTCATGGCAGGGAAATTTTTGAGAAACGATCAGTTACCGGTGAAATCTCAGTGAATCTTAAACCCGGGATTTATTTTTACCGTTCTGCTGGCATAAAAGGTAAATTTGTGGTTTACTAAATTTTAAAGGTGAATTACTTCGAAGCCCAGTTCTTCAAGCCTCTTCGCTATAAATCTTCTGTGGCAACGGAAAAATAGTTTCTCAGCGCACATAATAGCCGTTAGCTTCTCTTGAGCGATCTTAATAAGCTCTTCAATTCCCTTTTCAAACTCCTCTGTTTTCGTGTAATTCTCATACCCGCCCTTCCTGAAACCTCCCAGCTTCTCGCCGAGATAGTAGTAATCAATCCCGTTCTTTTTAAGAATGCTTTCGAGATTTTCCCTGTTAAAATGCTCAAACTTACTTCTTGGGAACCTTCTTACATCCACTACTACCTCAACCTTGGCATCTTTCAAGATCTTGATAAAATCCTCGACCCCCCTATTACTATGTCCCACTGTAAAAATTTTTTCACATTTTGGCATGTGGAAAGTATAAGTGGGGAGGGGTGGAGGGGGGAAGGGTAAAAGAAGGATTTCCTTTTTGACATTTGGTGAATGTTAAGCTTACTTTTCGAGGTTGACAATTGAAGAATTCAAAACTGTAAAAATTTTAAAGACGTTGAAAGATGAGAAATTGCAAATTCATAATCATGTAAATAAAATTCACTTTAGATTGATAAGGAGGGGTTATGAAGAGGTTTCTAATAATAGCAATATGTGTACTGCCTGTGGCAGCTTCGGCCAATGATAATACGACAGAACCGTTACCAAAGGAACCAGTAACAAAATTGCAAGCGTTTCTCGCAAAAAAAGGAAGGCTAATTGTAAAGGATTTTTATGAAATGGGAAAAGTTACTGGCAGATTTAGTACTTGGGTTAAATTCGATGCCGTTGTGATTTACACGCCTGGCGAAGAAGGTCAAAGGGTTCGCGGACTCTCAATTGAAGTCGGCGAGGCAAGTGGATATACATCTTCAAGGAATACGTCGTTTCTTGATCTTGAAGAGGTCGAAAGCCTGTCCCAAGCACTTGAATATATGCTTGAGTTATCAGAGAAATGGCGCGGAGCGAACAAGGAACAATATACAGAGGTTGTTTTTTCTACGAAGGACAATTTTAGAATAGGTTTTTATCAGAAAGGAACTGAACAACATGGATTTGCATCGAGTGGTTATGTGGGAAAAACATCATGCTTTTTCCCAATACAAAGCTTGAATATGGTAAAAGTTATCGTAGACAGTTCTTTGAAGTTATTGTACGAAGAGTAAAAGTTTTGCACTTGTATGAAATACCGCAAAAAGTTTGAACTATGTTAGGATCTCCCTTTATTTACTGTTTGATTGCCTTGCCAATATTGCTTCCG
>CAZZKY010000016.1:0-27815 GCA_964654765.1 uncultured bacterium
CAAAAATTTGCATGAGAATATTTTTAATCAAATTTTATGTAAAGTAAACCCCAAGCAATAAATTTAGAATCAGGTTCAGAAGTCCACTCTAATTACTTCCCCATATTTTTCCAGCTCAGAGAGGTTTAACTTTGTGCTGTCACCTACAACAATCAATGAAATTTCATCTGGTTTGAGGTACATCCTTGATGCCTCTTTGATATCCTCTAATTTTATGTCATTTATAGACCTTTGCATTCTAAGGAAGTAGTCATCGGGGAATCCAAAAAGGTTCCTTAACGCCAGTCTCTGGACAAAAGCCCAATCACTTCTTATTGAGGTAACCGTAGAATTCAGGAAAGAATCTTTGGAAAACCTGAGTTCTTCCTCGGTCATTTCTCCTTTGACCATCTGATTTATTGCATCTAAAATGTGGTAAATTGAGGTATTGACAGCATCGCTGCGAGTCGCTGTAAATGAATAGAATCCACCTTTTATGTTACTCAAGATATTGAAGTATGCATATGTTTCGTATGCAAGGCCGAGTTCATTTCTTACTTTGGAAACTATTTTGGAGTTAAATCCTCCACCCAATATATCACTTAATATAAAAAGTTTGAAGACATCGTCAAAATACCCGTTTGGGGCATCCTGCACCAGCATTACGTAACCCTGCTCAATCGGCCTCTGACAGAAGTAGACCTTTTTACCTTCCACCGGAAGTGACTTCGGGATTACAAGGACCGTGGAATCATTTAGGTCTTCGTTAAAGGTGGATCTCGAGAATTTTTCGAGCCAGTCTATGTCAAAATCACCAACTATTGAAACTGACATATTCTTTGGTTGGAAAAACTTTTTATGGATTTCCAGTAACTCCGTTCGAGTTATGTTTATTAGACGCAATGTGTCGGGAGCGATTTCGAGAGGCGTTCCCCTGTATAAGATCATAGTAGTGAGAGTGTTCAGAACCTCATCAGGGTCGTCAAGGGTTCTTCTCCAATCGTCCATTAACCTTGCCTTTTCTAAATTTAAGACACTTTCATCAATACGAGGCGCGAATAAAATTTCATAAATCAACTTTTCCACTAAGTCCCTTGCTTTCTTGTCAAAGGTGAAGGTGATGGAACAATATTCATTTTCGGAACGATGCCTTATCTGAATAGCATTATACTCAATGGAGTCAATTAGCTCTTCAGGACTAAAGCTTTTTGTCCCGCCCCTTAGCATATTTCTTAATAATAGTTCTGGAACAAGTCCATACCCCTCGGGAAGATAAGCTGCCCCGGCTTTAATAAAAATGGTTACTTCGATAATAGGGAGAGTGCTATTTTCTTTTGAGTACACTATAGTTCCAGAAGGAAGAACAGTTTTGTTTATCTCTTTACCGACTTCTGGTACCTCCCACTTAAGGGGGTTGAATTTCATTCTTTTAATTTCTTTCGCCATTTGAGATTCCCGCCCTCCACCGAAGACCAGCGAGGTAAACATCAATGTAGCAATTAAATTTTTAAACATTATTCACCTCCTAAGGTTACTATTGAGGCATTATCCTTTCTCAAGTATTTTTTGATCGCATTTATTACATCTTCTGTTTTGATGGATTCGATAATTTCAAGCTCTTTTTTATAGAATTCTGGGTCATTGAAAAGCCTAACCCCTCTCGAAATTGTAAAAGCAAAGCTTAGTGGCTCTCTTTGTCTTAACATAAAGTACATCTTGTAATTATTTTTGGCCTTCTCGAGTAGTTTTTCTTCAAGCCCCACGTTTTTAAGGGAATCTAATAGGTTAAACAGTCTGTTTTCTAAGGAATCCAGCGAATAACCAGGAACAGGATAGAGGTAAATTCCGAAAAGAGACGGCCCCTTTCCGTCCCAACTTATAGCGAAGGAGTAAGTGTTTGATGCTAATCCCTTATCCACAAGGGATTTTTTCATTATGGAAGCATCTGATTCTCCAAAGATGAAAGAGAAGATTGAAAGGGCGTAATAATCTTTATCGGGGTAGTACGGTCCTTGAAAACCAATTGCTAAAGTTGGCTTTCCGTGAGATTTTACATGAGCACGCCGTGTGCCCTCTTGAGGTGGTTCCTTTGTGTATCTTGAAATATTAAGCTTTTTGCCTTTCCAATCTCCAAAGTATTTTCTCGCTAATTTTAAGTCTTCTTCAGGTTCTACATCACCTATGAGCACAATAACGCAATTATCGGGAGTGTAGTGATTTTTGTAGTACCACATTACCTGATGAGGCTTCACATTCATTATATCGTCTTCCCATCCTATTACGGGCCATCTGAGGGGGGAAGCTTGATAAACCGTAGTCATCAATGTGTTCCAAATTTTATTGTACGGGTTATTTTCTCCCATTCTTCTTTCTTCGTTCACCACATCTCTTTCGGAGTAGAATTCCCGTAAAACCAGGTTTTTGAATCTATCAGATTCTATCTTGAACCACAACTCTTTTTTGTTTGAAGGTAGCATAATATAGTATTGAGTACTTACATTTGATGTGGATGCGTTCATCATTGCGCCGCCATGGGATTGATAAATTCGCCATATTTCCTCAGAAATAATATACTTTTTGAGCTCCTGTTTTATGCTGTCAATTTGGAAAAGTATAGTCTTTTTGCTGGAATCATCATCAATGGTTTCCAATTTCTGATAGAGTTCATCCAATTTCCGATTTAGTTTCTCTTCTTCTTTATAGTTTGTAGTTCCCAGTTTTCTTGTTCCTTTAAAAAGCATATGTTCTAAAAGGTGTGATGTGCCCGTTAGACCGGGTAATTCGTCCGCAGAACCCGTGTTAAACTGAATGAATCCAAGAAAAACAGGGAGTGTTTTGTCTTGAATGAAGACTACTCTCAAGCCGTTTTCTAAGGTATAGGTGGAAATAGGCTTTGCAGGAATTGTAAGTATTAGAAGTATCAATATAATATTCATTCAGACCTCCTTTTTGCTTTCAATTATATTGTCCATAACACGAACTATCTTTTCGCAATTTTCAATTATTTGTCGTTATAATAATTATCGACAAGGAGGGCATATGGTGAACTTCGAGGAAATTAGAAAAATCGCAGAAAGGATTGAAAAGGGCGAATTTGAAAAAATTGAACCCGCTCAACTTGCAAAAATGATTGACCACACAAACTTAAATGCGTTTGCTACTAAAGCAGACATTGAGAAACTGGTCAAAGAGGCATTGGAATATGGGTTCTTCAGCGTTTGTGTGAATCCTGTTAATGTGAAACTTGCAAAGGAATTGACTAAGGGCAGCGATGTAAAGGTTTGCTCCGTTGTTGGCTTTCCATTGGGTCAGAATACCATGGAATTGAAGATTAGAGAGGCTGAGAGGGCAGTCGAAGATGGTGCCGATGAGATAGATATGGTAATAAATATCGGAAAGTTGAAGGAAAATGATGTAGATTATGTCTCCTCAGAGATTGCTGGAATTAAGAGAATAATTGGGGATAAGATTCTGAAAGTTATAATTGAAACTTGCTATTTAGAGGATGATGAGAAGGTTTTAGCTACAAAGCTATGTGTAGAAAGTGGTGCCGATTTCGTTAAAACTTCCACAGGGTTTGGAAAGGGCGGGGCCACAGTTTATGATGTTCTAATTTTGCACAACATTGCCGCAGATAAGATCAAAGTCAAAGCTGCTGGTGGAATAAGAACTTATGAAGACGCACTGAAAATGATAAAAGCGGGAGCGTCACGCCTTGGCGCGTCACGAAGCGTCGAAATTGTGAAAGGGACCGGAAGTTCAACAGGGTCTCAGTATTGATTTGGTTAAATAAATGGGGCCGATCGAGAGGTCGGCCCCATTTTCCTTACAATTGAAATCCTTATTTCACAATAAATATCTTTCTGGTTTGCGTCATGTCTTCAGTAACGAGTCTAATGAAGTATATTCCCTTTAATAATTCTCTTCCTTTTTCGTCTGCAGTATTAAGTATAACCCTGTGTTCACCGGTGGTTTGGTATTCATTTCTAATAAGAGTATTTACAGCGCGTCCATTTGCGTCATAGAGGATTATACTGACGTGTGCGGGCTTATTTAGAGTATAGCTGAGTATCGCAGAAGATTTAATGATTGATGGCGTATCTTTCATAAAACCGAAGGAGTTGAGAGAATTCGGATTGTTTTCACTTACAGAAGTAAATCCCCAGCGGAGCTTCCATACCTCTGATGATGGAGTCCATGCACCTGAATTGTCTCCACCAACTACATAGATTTCGTTGTGTCCTTCTCTCGCGACAAGAACATCATTTCTAACAATGACCGATGGATAGTCAGAAAGAGATACCCAGTTTGTAAGTTCAACGTTATACTCGTACGCATGGGAGGTGGGGGAGTTATTCTCGTATCCTCCGACCATATAAAGGTATCTATGTCCGTCCCGCGTGAAAGTGGTTGCGCCGTTATTGAAATTTATAGCTGGAAGAGCTGGTCCTGTATTCCAGGAAATTTGCGTAGGATCCGAGGGATTAATGACGCCATAGAATAGATTTGAGTATATGGTACTTCCTGAATGTCCACCGATTATCCAGATTGTATCTCCCGTAATTGCTGCCCCACCCATCATGAAGGGAGAAATTAGGCTGGTTCCAGTTGACCACGAATTTAAGTAAGTGTCATAGATCTGTACGTCGTAAGTTGGTCCGGCCCCATCATATCCTCCGAGGAAGTAAATAAGCGAATCTCTGTATACAATCTGAGCGCCTGCGATTCTTCCTGCAGGCATACCTGTACCAGAGGACCAGGAGTCAGTTGCAACATTGTAGATAAGATTATAATTGTGAACGGCGCCATCGTAGCCCCCAAGAATATAAATATTTCCTCTTACATATGAAGCGTCAATCCAGTCTATTGCATACGGCATTGGAGTTTTTGTTGCCCATGAATTGGTCTCGGGATCGTACTGATAAGTGAAGTTCTGGTATGATGTTCCGCCCGTGTAGCCTCCAAAAGCATAAATCTTGTCTTCATCTGGGTCATATACCGTTGCGTGACACATTTCTGCCGTTGGCATATCTGCCACTCTTACCCAGTCATTCCAGTAGGAAGTGTGCACCGTCTTACTACGAGTATTATTACCAGGGTTTCCATCGTTAGTTACAGTTGCTGATGCACTTATTGTGTAATAAACATCGGAATTTGTTGAAGGTGTCCAATTCGAAGAACACGTGTAATCGAATTCTTCATTAGCTGCTAAAGGGATTGTTGCACTTTCTGTGTAAACGATCGTTCCTGAAGAGTCCACGGTCATAACAAAATCAACATTTTCGGGCTCACTTGTGTAATTCTTTATCGTTGCAGAAAGTTGAATAGGTGAGCCAGGAACTACTGCGGTGCCTGAAGGTGATGTAATTGCAAGCACACCAACGTCATGAGCCGGAAGACCTCTTAATTCAACATTATCAAAGGCAGCATACCAATCGTAGTTAGCATTTGTGTACCCGAAGAATACTTTTATAGATTCAGCACTTGCATAGGAAGATACGTCGACTGAATCCCATGCAGGTCCAGCATCGGTATTCCAGCTTCTGAGCTCTATCGGATCTTGCCAGGAACCACTGCTGAATACCTTTATTCCCACTGAGAACACTTCAGCCCCACTGAAAGAATTAAACGAGTACCCGAATTTAAGCATATGAAGCGATGGAGGTGGGACTACTGAAGGTGAATATGCGGTATCAGTTATTGGAACGGACCCGGCCTGGTCAGAATCTATCCAGAACGAGGAATCTCCAGGTTCTGGGCATGCCCAGGTTGATCTGTGTAATGCGGGTTGTACAGACCACCCAGCAGGGAAGGATTGTCCGTTTGTGTGCGTCCAACCCTGCCAACCAGTCTCAAAGTCCCAAATTATGTTTGAGGCAACTGGTGAACCGAAAAGTTGAAAGGATGACTCAATAGGATTTCCCCAGAGTGATGAAGCAGATGTCCAGTTTGTATATCCCAATAGGGGGAATCTGAGGTAACCTTCTTGCCCGTCTCCCCACCCAGGTGTGTTGGATGGCCATGAACCGTTTACTCCCCATTGAGGTGGGAAAATAAGCACAGGTTGGAATACTATCCAGTATGTCTGGCCTGCATTGGCAATAAACCCCGTGAAAGAGGCTCCATAACGATAATATCCGCCGAGGTCTGTTTCGTTGAAAGACGATACCCGTGTGGTGAAAACTGGATTTGTTTTGGGCATATTGAATCCTGTACTGTCTTCGTAAATCTTTATCCAGAAGCCAAGAATTCCACCAGGAGAACCATTCCAATAATTTCCCCACCATACAGCAGAATCAATTATCACATTACTTGTTACAAAAAAATTGTCTGCAAACTCTGCTTCGAAGGGATAAACACTGTCCCACTGAGAGGCGTAAGCTTGATAAAAACCAGAAGCACCCTGATCAAAAATCATATTCGTCTTGAATTGGGATTCGCCGGAGGATACTATTGGGTTGGTTTTCCCCTGGATTTGTAGTTCCATTGAGCCCCTCGATAAACTCGTTGGCTTTGAGGCCCTCAGTGGAACTAACCATGCTATCATTATGACAAGCATATATTTGTGCATAAAACCTCCTTTATTTTGGAATTTGTCTCCGGAGAAGATCCATAATATGGGAAAAATCACAGAGACAAATTCATTACAAAATTATACTCCTTGTTTACGTTCCTGTCAAGAATTATTAGGCTTCCTTATGAGGGTAAGGTTTGTACATTTGTTGACATAAAAAAGAGATAATCAATTTGACCGCATATGGTGGATGCTTTACTATGTAAAGTTTGGAAGGAGGTCCAATGTTAAGAACCTTACGTTATGCCCTTATTGCCATAGTCTTCTTCTCCACTCTTTATGGGGAGGGGAAGATTATGGGGAAGGTTTATGATGCCGTTACGGGAAAGGGCCTACCCCTTGCAAATGTAGTAATTCAGGGGACCAAAATAGGAACTTCCTGTGACCTCGAAGGAAACTATGTCATCCTGAGGGTTCCGCCTGGTGAATATGTTCTCGTTGCTTCAATGGTTGGATACAAACCCCAAACAGTAAAAGTCACTATAAGAGGAAATGAGACGAGAGAAGTTAATTTCTACCTAAATGAAGAAGTCTTCAAAGTCGAAGAAATCGTTGCCATTGGAGAAAAGCCTGCTATAGAAAAAGAGGTATCTTCGTCTAAAGTGGTGGTAAAAAAAGAGATGCTTGAGATAATCCCCACTGAGGATGTAAAGGACATACTTGAAAAGCAATCGGGGTTTCAAGGACAGGGAACAGATATTCATGTCAGAGGTGGTCGGTCTAATGAAGTTATGGTTCTAATTGATGGTCTTCCTATTAAAGATGTTCTTTCCGGTAGTGCCTTTGGACTTTATATTCCCACTACAGCAGTTGAAGAATTGGAGGCCCTTACTGGGGGTTTTAATGCGGAATATGGCCAAGCTATGTCTGGTGTAGTTAATATAAGTTTGAGAGAAGGTTCATCAAGGTTTACCGGGAGTATAGATTACGTGAGAGACAATTTCGGCCGTTTCAACGACGTTTTAAGAATTAAAAATAGCCAGAATAAAGATGTATTGAATATTAATTTGAGTGGTCCTGAACCAACCTCATATATTCTCAAGAATTTGTTAAAGGTCAACGTTCCCGGTAATTTGACCTATTACATCAGTTTTCACTCCTCCCTTGAAGATACTCATTTGCCCCATGCAGACAGTCTTTATTCTTCCGTTTATAAAACCTGGAAGCTTTCCCCGAGAGAGGAAAACGATTATTCTCTCCTTTCGCGAATATCCTGGAGAGTTTCTAATAACTTCCGCCTTTATTTTATGATTAATAAATCCCTTGAAATTAACCAAGGATATTTTATGTCCTCTTCCGATTATCCTTTTGCCAACGGATTCCCTTACCGTTATATTAACAATCTTCAAAATTATTTGACGTTCACCCGGGATGCTATTCAGCAAGCCATTTCCATAAATCATGCCCTTTCCCTTAAAAGTTTTTATGACCTTAAAATTTCGAGGTTTTTCACAAATCTAAGGGCAGATGTCAATGGAAAGCACTGGTCTCAGTACGTTGAAACCGTTGACACTATTCCTCAGGATTTGTTCTGGGATTATGGAGATGCACCTTATTGGCATGATCATTATGTGGAAACATGGACGGGAAAGTTTGATTTTACCAACGTTTTTTCAAAGATATGGAAGATGAAAACAGGTTTTATTTTGAATAGAAACGAATTACAGTGGCTTGATATCCACTTCCCCTGGTATGGGACTCAAAGTGGCCTGGGACTTAATTACGACCTATATAAAATTTACTCTTTTGATGGTGGTATCTATGCCCAGACTGAGATCACCTTTGCAGGAATGGTAGCAAACCTCGGAATCCGTGGAGATTTCTGGGTCCCTGGCAAATACGTAGACGATGCTGTCAAAAGGATTCTACAGCAAACTGAACTACCTCCTGCAATATATTCAGAGTACTCTAAGTATTTAAACGATAATGCAAGAATACGCGGAAGAATTGTAAAGTTCCATGTAAGCCCCCGTCTTGGTTTTGCCTACCCAATAACGGAAAATACAAAATTTTTTGCCTCATACGGCCATTTTTCTCAGATCCCGGATCTTAAATATGTTTATTCAAAACTTGGAGTGAGAGCCTCTTCTTCTTACGAACTTGTAGGGAATCCCAATCTGAGACCTACGGTAACTGTTGCCTATGAAATCGGCGTTGAACAACTTTTGAATCAGAGAAGTAAGCTTAAAGTCACTGCTTATTATAAAGATATATTCAATTATCCGACGGCAAGGAAAGTGCCAGGTATTCCTCCAAATCCATCCTTCTGGATGTATTTTAACTCTGATTACTCTCGATCTGTCGGACTTGAAGCAGATTTGACATACTATACTCCTTATCATATTTATGGATTTATCTCTCTGACTCTTTCTCAGAGCAAGGGTAGGTCATCTTCTGCTGAAGATTGGTACTGGAGAGGTAGTGTTGAAACACTGAAAGAATGGTATCTGAAATGGGATAGGCCTGTTAAGTTTTATGGTGACATTGCCTATTCTTTGAAAAAAGGGGAATACGTCAAATTTTTAAAGTTAAAAATAGACGATCTTTTGATTTCTGCAGGTCTCTCTCTGCAGTCCGGTGTAAGGTATACCCCCCAGGATACACTGGGTAATAAGGGGGAGATTAATTCTAAACTTGGGCCAATGTGGAAAAGAGCGGATTTGAAATTTGAAAAGGGGCTTTTCAGGGCAGGCAAGTTGGATTTTCGCTTCAAGTCGGAGATTAGAAATGTTTTTAATTGGAGAAATCATAGGATTATTAACCCTGTGACTGGCAGGGCTTATGAACCAGGTGATCCCATTCCTCCGAGAACAACTCCCGAAAGTATGTTAAATCCTGCAAGGTATAGTGAGCCACGGGAAATTTTTGTGGGGGTGTTAATAAGATGGTAAAAAGAATTGTTATTTTCCTTATCGTGTCAAGTGTTTCAGTTAGGGCCCTTACAATCTTTGAATTCTTAGGTGGGCAAAAGATTGGGACAACAACGATGACGTTCCTTAAGATCCCTGTGGGTGCAAAACAAGGGGCCTTAGGAGAAACGGGAGTTGCCATTGCTAACGATGCTACGTGCATATATTGGAACCCATCTTCTATTTCCTTTATTCCCTCTGCCAAAAGTACGGCTTTGTTTTCCCAAAAATGGATAGGCAATACTTACTACACCTACGGTGGAGCTGTTTTTGAATTTGATAAATTTACGAGGGCAGGAATTATGATTGGAAATCTACACTCAGGTTATATCCAGAGAACTGACGAATATCATCCCTTTGGTCTGGGAACTTATTACAGAGTATCAAGCTCTTATGCAGGGATTTCAATCTCGCGAAAGCTAATTGATAGATTCTCCTTCGGTATTAACCTAAAATATGTGAATGAGATTCTTGATAATTATAACCAATATACCTTTGCAATTGACCTTGGAACTTTTTACCTTATAGGCTACAGGGATCTGAGTCTTGGTATGTCTATCTCCAATATTGGTCCTGACCCTGTTGTTAAAAGTCCAAATCCAAACGAAACACCTTCTACCTTCTCAATCCCGGTTATTTACAGGCTTGGACTTTATGGAAGCCCTTTCGGCACCTTTTACATCTCTGCTCAAATTGAAAAAAGTACCGATAATGTTGAAATTTTCAGGATAGGTGGTGAGTATATTATTGCAGAGGTTCTGGCTTTGAGATTAGGATATAAATTAAATGCCAACTTGCCAGGTGAGTATTCGGGATTTACAGGCGGAATCGGGGTAATAAAGAGTTTTGGATTTAAGAAAGACATTCATATTGACTATGCTGTAACTTCTCTTGGATATGCTGGATTGGTTCATAAAGCGCAGATGGGGGTGAATTTCTGATGAGGTACACTAAGTTATTAGTCTTAACAATTTTGGTTTTAGTTTTGGGGTGCGGTTATAAATATCCTCTTCCCCCTGAGAACCCTGGCTCTTTACCTAATGAAGAGGATTATATTGAGGTTAAAAATACATCATGGGATATTCAAACTTTCAATGGAATAAAGGACCTTATTGTGGGAAAGGATGGATACGTCTACGTTCTGGAAGAACACGTGCTCTTAAAGCTTAACTCAAATGGAGATTTAGTGGATACTTTCTATTCTGGATTTTCCATGGCGAAGAGCGTTTCCCAGGATGCGGAAAGAAAGATTTACATTACCGACTCTTGCTTTATCTACGTTTTCGACAGAGATAAAAATCTCATCAGAGTAATTGATTTTGCAGACACACTGAAGCCACACGGGATAGATGTTGATAGTCACGAGAACATATACATAACGGAGCCAGAAATTCATACTCTTATAAAACTTGATTCCCTTGGAAACTTTGTTGAACTTATAGCCTCTTATGGGAGCGGCATTTTAAGCGTGAATAATCCTCTGGGCCTTTTTGTGAATGAAAAAATGGGCGCTGTGATAGTGGCAAGCTCAGGAAACAATTGGGTAGAAGCAATTTCTTTAACACTACCAAGAGTAAATATTGTGCACTTAGGAGGAACTACTCATGAAGGTGGAGATACAGCGGGGGTTTTCAATTATCCTACCGATGTATGGTCAGACACTCTCGGAAACATATACGTTTTGGACTATGGGAATAAGAGAATCCAGAAGTTTAGAGAAACAGGAGAGTTTGTAATGGAAGAAAGATTCGAAAGTGCGCTGGTAAGTCTCGCTACTTCAAAAGATGGCTCATATCTTTACGTAGCTTTTCCAGATAAAGTTTTAAAGATGAAAAAACCTGAACTTTCACAAAATCCAGGAGGAGAACAATGAAGAAGATTTTTTTTATTCTATTTCTCTCTTTCGGCTTATTGAGCGGAAAAATAGTCTCGTTTAAATATACATCCATAGGCAATATGAGACTTAATGTAACCAACTTTGGACTTTTCGGTACAAGTTTTTCACGCTACATAGACCCTTCTACAGGTGAACCCTATCCCTCTATGGAATATCCGAAGTTTAGTAAAATAGAAAGACTTTATAAAGGTGGTCTTTGGGTTGGTGCAATTACGCCTTTGGGCAAAACGGTGACAACAGCTGCCGTCGATGAAACCAGTGTGACTCCAGGCTCGACCCAAGGGTTTGAATTCCTGCCATCTCCAGCTGTTTCAGATACAATAATCGAAAAATCCAGTATTATAACTTCACCTTACTATTCTCCTGATGCTATATCGGAACAGGATTTTTACTGTTCTTACACAGACTACAGGGATTTTACCACCTTTCCACCTGAACATGTCCCATTGGGACTGAGAGTCTCACAGACGGTTTTAGTGTGGAGTTACCCATATATTGATGACGTAGTAATAGTTAAATTTGTACTTTACAACGACGGGTATGCTGGTGATTGGGACAGCGTTTATATAGGATTCTACGGCGAGCTTGCTTCTGGTTCCAGAGAATTTTGGGGTGACAACTTCGGGACGACGCCTTATTATCAGCACAAGCGGTTATTTTATGACCCTTCTAACTACCTTGTTTATGAAAGGAACGATGGGTATGATAACCTTGCAATAGGTTATGGAGCCTTTAAGTTTTTGGGCATGTACTATAATAACCAACGTGTAAGTTTTGATACTATGAGGGTGAGCTATAATTGGTGGACGTGGAGAGATATGAGAGGAACAGTTCCCGATACCACTCGCTATAGAATAATGTCTAATGGAGAAAGGGATCCAGATGTGGATGACAATTACGTCTACACAAGGGGCTACCCTGATCCAATTCCGTTGCTTTCCGTCGGCCCAATACCGCATGTTAATATCGGTGATTCTATAGTGTTTGTAATGGCCTTTGTGGGTGGAACGGATCTTCAGGCTTTATATGAGAATGCCTCCTGGGCTCAGAAGGCTTTTGAAGCGAATTTTATACTTCCTGCACCCCCGCCATCCCCAAATCTTGTAGCAATACCAGATAACAGAAAAGTTACTCTTTATTTTGACAATATTCCAGAGTTTGCAAGGGACCCATTTCCTCCACACCTTCGTGACTTCGAGGGTTACCGAATTTACAGAGGAACAACTTATAACATAGAAGATACTTCCTGGAAATTAGTTGCAGAGTTCGACAAGACCCCAGATGATTCCATCGCGGACGTAGACCACTCCATTGGATTCAACACTGGCCTACCAAAGAAAGAGACCCAAGGCCCATATGCAGGCTGGTACAAATTTGAGGATGTAGGGGTAAAGAATGGTTTTACCTATTACTATGCTGTCACTTCCTTTGATGTTGGTGACACCTTGCTTGGACTTCCCAGTCTTGAAAGTTCAAAATTACTCAATATGGTTAAGGTTATCCCCGGGACACCAGCAACAACCGATTCTCCTGTAGGAATCTATCCAAATCCATACAAGTTGAATTCTGTATGGGAGAAGGGGAGTGACAAAATAATAAGGTTTTACAATTTGCCCAAAAAGTGCACAATTTACATAATGAATGCAGCAGGTGATCTGGTAAAAACCATTAAGCATGAAAGTGATTATGGTGAAGAGATCTGGGACTTACTTTCTGATAAGGCTCAACCTGTTGCTACAGGTTTATATTACCTTGTTGTTAAAGATGAAGATACTGGTAACGTAAAAATCGCTAAATTTACAATTGTGAGGTGAATTATGAAGAGGTTTTTTATAATCACTATTTCAATAATTTTGGGACTTCTTGTTTCTTCATGTATTAAGAAGCCTTTCGAAAATCCCGTTGAAAACCTACCTCCTGAAACTTATTGTTTTATAGCTCATGTGGATACCGTTGATACCGTTCCTGCTAAGGTTACCCTATACTGGATGGGTAACGATCCTGATGGTGAAGTCGTCGGATTTTATTATGCAATCGATGGTAAAGACACGACATTTACAACAAGGACAAGCGAGACTTTTACCTTTAATGTTCCAAGTGGTGATACTTTTGCAAGCCACACCTTTGAGGTCTGGGCTGTGGATAATGAGGGCATGCAAGACCCAACACCTGCAAAGGTAACGATACCGGTCAGGAACACTCCACCTGTCGCCTTTTTCATACTGGATAAGTTGCCACCTGATACAACTTTGCCCGTCGCTACTTTCTACTTCGGGGCAACGGATATAGATGGTGACCAGTCAATTGTGGGTTTCCTCTATAGACTTGATTACGAACCCGATACGGTGATGCACTTTGTCACCGTCGATAGTGCTTCCGTGTTTTTAACCAATTTACACGAAGGGGAAAGGACCATTTATCTTTGGGCAATTGATGAATCTTATGCCCTTTCAGATACGGCAAGCCATACCTGGTTTGTAAAGCCCAAAGTAGGTGATATTCTTTTAATTGATGATGCAAATGATCCTCAAGCAGATCTTTTTTATCTAAATTTCCTTGAAGGTTACTATTCTGGTAACTACACAGTTTACAGAGTTGAAAATGGGCTACCTTATTCCTCTCTGGATGTTGACTATATGATAAATGGGCTCGGCTTTAATTTGATAATCTGGTACACCGCTGATCAAAGCGAGCATTTTTCGCCTACTCTCCCGTCCTTTACCCGTTATATAGACAACGGAAAAAAATTAATACTCATAAGTCCGCAGGTTCTCGATGTGCTTTTGAATCCTGCTTTTACCCCCTCACCTTTTGCGAAGAACTATCTTGGAGTTGATTCAGTTATTGCGTGGAACAAATTGCTTTTGAGAAACGAAAAACTCTATCCCGCTGAGACTGGATACGATACTTTGAGTTGCGGACTCCCAATAATTTCGCGTTTTGATGGATTTTCCCCTAATTCAAATTCAAAGATTCTTTACACTTTACCAACAATATCTTCCAGATGGTCCGGGAACCCTCCAGTTATAATTGCCTATCCATCTTCCACTCCTAAGGTAATCTTTTCATCGATACAATATCACGCATTGAACGGACTTGGAAATGCATATGACGTGCTCAACAGAATAATTAGAGAAGAACTCGATTATGCAGAGAATAGATGATCACGGCTTCGCTGTTTGGAAGTTTTTGAGCAAAGCATTAAAAAATAAAGAGTTAAACTGTTTAGGTCATCTTTTGATCGTAGGCGGATAAATCGTAGTTATATTGTGTAATTTATAATTTAAAGGGGAGGTGTTTATGCGGGTCAAAAGTATAGTGGCGGTGCTAATTCTGGGCATTTCAATTTTGGGTGCCCAAGTGGATACAACGATATACGCCATCCAATATGAAAGGGACGCGGACCAGAATTCCCTGTGGGTAGGGCAAACCGTAACCGTAAGAGGTATCATCACTGCACTCACGGGTGTAACCGGTTCCAGAAATATCTTCGTTGAGATGAATCCAGGTGGCCCATGGAGAGGAATAATGATTTATTTCCCTTCCAGTCTTGGGACACTTCCAGAGATGAATATCGGGGATAGCGTGGTTCTAACAGGCGGAGTCTTGGAATATTACGGAAATACAGAAATACAGATTAATGCACTTTCAGACTTCCAGATTGTTGCAACGGGACTTACTCCACCCTCTCCATCTCTTATCACTTGTGCCCATCTGGATACTACGGAGACTTCTGAATTTCCCGTTGACTCAGCAGAGGCCTATGAAGGTGTCTTAGTAAGAATTGAAAATGCTTACGTATCAAGGATTGGGCTCGGGTCAAACAATGAGTTTGAGATAACTGATGGGACCGGTTTTGTGATAGTAAGGAATAACTACTCTTACACGCCAAGCCTTGGTGATGCAATGAATATTCAAGGAATAGTGGAAGAGAGAACGCTGGGCGGGATAAGGTATTACATGCTTAGGCCAAGGTCTATTGAAGATTACGAGTTTCTACTTCCCGGTGTTGCAGACATTTACTCTATTGATCGAAACAAGGTGATGATCAACTTCAAGACACCAATGGATCCAGCAACGGCAGAAGATCCTTCTAAATACATAATCGTTGATAGCAGTTCTGGTTCTTCACTTAACGTATTATCCGCTGCGGTTTCAGCAGAAGATAATCATTATGTAACTCTCACAACCGCTGAAATGACGGATGCTTTAAAATATAAATTTTACACCCAGGGCCTTACTGATGTTTACGGGCAAGTAATAACTGATACTGCTTATTTTTACGGTGGCTTTACTCCAATTACTTTAATTCAGTCTGATACAATCCCTGATGACGCCGCCAACGGTTTCAGGAGCAATTGGGACGGAAGAACGGTGACAATCACGGGAATAATTACTGGGTGGAAGGATAAATTTAGTTATCCGTTTTTCTTTGTACAACAAGGTGAAGGACCATGGACAGGGATACATGGTTGGGATCCAGGAAATGTTATCCCTACAAGTGCTATGCAAGAAGGCGATTCAGTAATCATTGTTGGTGATGTTGCTGAATATGGTACCAATGCAATAACTGAACTCACAAACATCAGGTATTACAGAGTTGTAAGCAGTGGTCACACGGTAAACCCTGTTCCGGTGCCTTTAACCGATCTCAGAAATGAAGCCGGTGCGATTTCTGAACAATGGGAACATGTTCTCGTGTCTGTCGAACCACCTGTATTTGTTTATGATGTTGGTACAGGAGGTGATTGGAGAGTATATACCTACATAGAACCTGATACCTTTGTTTTAAATGTTGAGGGTGATTACGCCATCGGTTACAGTTGGAGACCGACAGAACTACACCAGCAGATAGATATGCTCGTCGGCCTCTTGAGATATAGAGGAACTCTCTATCCAAGAACCGATGCAGATATTGTCCCATCAAGCGTTAAAGAAAATGGAATAGTTTCTCTGAAAACCTATATTGCAAAGAGGAATCTTGAGTTCACCATTCCAGCCAATGCCAATGCGGTGAGAGCGGAGCTTTACAATATTGAAGGAAGGAAAATTATGACGCTTTTCGAAGGTAAGGGTAAAAGCGAAGTTGTGAGGATTGATGTTTCTAACGTAAGACCGGGAGCATACTTCTTGGTGGTTAACTCTGACGGAAAGGTAAGTGCGCAAAAGGTTGTTATTGTGAAGTGAATTAAGGCCGAGACTTTTGCTTCCACTGCGCGCCCCTTCGGGGCGCGCAGTTTTTTAAAATTCCACTCTTTTCAATCTAAAATCTATTAAGTTTTGACAATTTCTTATTTTCTTATAGCTTAAAACGTTATGAGACGCCAGATTTTTCATTTAACGGAAAGGAAGTCCGATTCTGTCAATTAAACCTTTTCCATTTCTTTCCCTTAGCAATATAATTTTAACGTTTTAAGAGGGAGGTGTTAATATGTTATTAGTTTTCCTTGCATCCTTTTTTAATTTGAATTCTGTTGCCCTCTCGGAACGCAGCTTTGCTGCCACATTAAATCCTGCGGGACTTGCATTTTCCAAAGGATTTGAATTATCTTATTATGGTGACCAAGATAATTACAATCTAAGCCTTCTTACTGGGAGTTCCGGCTTTTCCTGGGATAAGGCTTCAAATGCTTACAGCCTGGCGCAAGGATTTAAACTCAATGAAAATCTATACGTAGGCATGGGAATAAAATATTCAAAGGATTTAGGATATGGTTATTACGGCGGTTTACTTTTGAGACCGATAGAATTTCTTTCAGTTGGAGCTACTTACAATAAATCAAAGGATTACAGGTTTGGCATTGCTATAAAACCATATAAAGATTATATCAAGGCCTATATAGACCTTTTTAAAGGCGAAAGTAACCCCATAATTGAAGGTGGAGTTGCAGTTCAACCCTTTAGCGGAATTTCTCTGTTTGCTAAATCGGTAAGTCATGGAAAACCTTCCTTTGGATTCGAATTTAGCCTCGGAAACCTTTTATTCTCCTCAAGGCGTGCTGGAAATAAAAACGCTTATGGTGTAATTCTATCTACCAATTCCTATCCGACACTGTTAAAGATGCCCAAAGTATACATTATTCGTCTGAAAGGCCAATATGATGAAATGAGGGCAGAAGGTGGCTTTATTTCGAAAAAGAAAATGTCATTCTTTGATCTCGTTGTGGCTCTTGATTCCCTTTCCCGAGATAATACCGTGAAAGGGGTGTTTTTCATTTTGGACAATGTCTCTTTCTCTATTAATCAGGTGGAGGAACTTCGGAATGTGATATCAAGGTTAAGAGAAAATGGTATAAAGGTTTACGCTTATTCCGAAGGTTATTTTCTGGGTTCCTATCTCCTCGCAAGGGCGTGTAACAAGGTCTTTCTTAACCCGTCGGGCGATATTTTTATACCTGGTCTCGGAACTGTGAGTGCTTATCCTAAAAAGGCATTGGAGAAACTTGGCATTAAACCTGAATTCCAGAGGATTGGTGAATATAAGTCAGCAGCAGAACCATTCATTATGGACACAATGAGTGCTTACAATAGAGAACAAATTATGGCTTATCTTAATACTATCTACGAGTATGCGAAAGAGGCCGTTCCGGAAATCGACTCAATTTTTGAGTACGCTTTGATCAATGCTGAAGATGCTGACAAGAAAAACTATGTTGACTCACTAATTTTTGAGACTGACATAGAGAGTTTAATCAAGAAAGAATTTGGCAAAAGAGTGCAAATTTTAAGAGGATTAAGACCATCTTCTCAGCCCGTGCGAACCTTTTGGGCTGAACCTATGGCAAGGATTGCCTATGTAGTGGCTGATGGTAGTATTGTAACTGGAGAAAGTGGAGACAGTCCTATGCCATTTATTGGTGGAAGAAGTTTAGGGTCCTCAACCATAGAGAAAACCTTTGCAAGACTCGAACGGGAAAAGAGAATTAAGGCTGTAATTTTGAGGGTTAATTCACCTGGCGGTTCTGCCCTTGCTTCAGACATAATGTGGAACGCCATAAAAAGGGTTTCTCGCAAAAAACCTGTTATTGTTACAATGGGATCTGTGGCTGCGTCTGGTGGATATTATATTTCCTCTGCTGGAACAAAGATATTGGCATCAAAGACTACCCTAACAGGTTCCATAGGGGTTTTAAATGGTAAATTTGTGTTAACGGGCCTTTTTAACAAGTTGGGAATTAATCTATATTCAGTAAAGATTGGAAAATATGCCCTTTCCTTTTCTTCTTATGAAGAACTTGGACCAGAAGGTGAAGAGATAATGAACAGAGAAATAGAATGGGCATACAGAAAGTTCCTAAGCAGGATTCACGATGGTAGAGGACTCGAGCCCGATAGTGTTGATAAGATTGGAAGGGGTAGAATCTGGAGTGGAAAAGACGCTAAGAGAATTGGCATCGTAGATGAAAATGGCGGAATTTTGGAAGCAATAAAACTTTCAAGAGAACTTTCAAAATGTAAAACTGCAAAAGTTATTTACTATCCAACCCGCAAGCCGTTTCTTCCCTTTGCCAACTTTATTCCATCGGTCTCGATTTTAGATATTTTGATGGAAGGTCCCGCATACATTGATTTTACAAAGCCATTGATTGTAAGATAGAAAAGAATTAAAATTTTACTATGGAAAAGATTGTCCTTGATACCAGCGTATTTACTAATCCCGATGTTTACAGTCTGTTTGGCAAAAGCGCGAAGGAGGCTTTCAGAAATTTCCTTGAACTTGCAAAAAAATCAAAAAACGAGTTTGAATTTTACATGCCACCTTCGGTTTTTGAGGAATTAAATCTTATTCTTGGAGAAGAGAGTATCCCTCCTGAAGTAGATCTCACAATAAAACTCAAATCACCGAGGAGATTTAACATAGAGGTGCCGGGTTTTCTTCTTTATGAATTGATTGAAGAGGTTAGAAATAGAATTAATAAGGGGCTTAGAGTTGCCGAGGAAGCTGTCCTCGTTGCAGAGAAACAAAGTAAAGAAAAGATAATAAACCGTTTGAGGAACAAGTATCGGGAGGCGTTAAGGAGCGGGATTATTGATTCAACAGAGGACGTAGATTTGATACTACTTGCTATGGAATTGGGGGCTGCTATCGTTTCAGCAGATGAAGGTGTGAGAAAATGGGCTGAAAAGCTGGGAGTAAGATACATAAACCCTAAGGCTTTAATTTCTGTACTCCTATCTAATCGTAAAGAGGATAACCTCTAAGTAAGCGGTAAAGTCTTGTAGTTGCTTTAAGAAAAGTCTTTTCAATAGTTACCTTGTATTTGTTGGTATTCTTCTCAATGTCAATGAGTTTAACTTTAATCAAATCTGATGCTCTATTTTCGAGCTTAAGGAATTCATCGATGTTTTCCTGTTTATTGAAGTAGAGTACATATTGACGTGATATTTTGTTGGTATTCTTGAATTCCTTAATCACTTTTTTAAAGTTTTCTATGAAAATTCTGCCCAATTTTTCTATAACCTCCTGATTATCATAGCCAAGTTCTAAGGAGGATAGAGTATATCTCAAGATTCTCTGCGTATAAAATTCCCCCGGTAGCTCCAGCAGAAGGTCTATATCTGCTTCGATGTCTTTGATGTTAATAATTGGAGTAGCATATTTAAAGTACTTGAAAGCTTTTTCTGCGGATTTTACAACCACCCCCTCGATTTCCTCCTCATTTAGTTTAAGGACAATTGCTTTTATTTTCTCGAAATCTTCAGAGTTAAAGAGGCCGAATCTACTAACCTGAGGTATCTCATATAAATCAGCAATTCTATACCGTTCCTCTGGTAATAAAAATCTTTTTTCTATTGAGTCATAAATATCAAACAGCTTAAAGGCAACATCAAAGGTTATGTAGGGCGGGTGTAGTTCCATATATGGGTTGTTTGGCCCTATAATCTCTCCATAAAGTACAAGATGAGGATTTTTTTTAAAAAAAATTTCAAAATCATAGAAGTCGGGTAATCTGTCTGTGCTGAATGGGCAAATAAATCCCCCCCTTGTAATTGCAAGGGTTCTACCTTTATTGTAGATGACTCTTACATTGTAACCGTCAGCTTTCTCCTCAATGTAAAAGGGTTCTTTGAAATAACGGTTAAGCCCTTCTTTCAGAATAAAAAGCCGGCCAATCTTAGGATATGGGGGGATTATGGTGTCATCGATTATCACTGTCCCTCGTTTAAAGGGCTTTGAGTCGTCGGCGAAACGTATGTACCTTATATCTAAATAACTTTCATATATAGCCCTTTTTAGCTCAAGGGCTTGCCTTATTGCTTCATTCATGAATTTACTCTTTTAATCCGCTTCTGGCGTAACTCTCAATTATTTGTTTTTGTGCGATGAAGAATAGAATTACAAGGGGTAGAATTGAAAGTGTTGATGCTGCCATTAGGGCAGGGTAGTTGGTGGATTCACCTTGAGCAAAATAAGCCAAACCAACTTGAATTGGCCTGAGGTTATCCTTGTTTATGACCATTAAAGGCCACATAAAGGTATTCCAGCTTGAAATAAATTCAAAAATAACAATTGTAGTTATAGCTGGTTTAATAAGGGGAACGATTATTTGAAATAGAAACCTTAATCTTCCACATCCATCAATCACTGCTGCATCGTACAAATCCTTAGGGATGGTTCGCATATTCTGTCTAAGTAAAAAGATACTAAATATGCTGACTGTCCAGGGAACGATCATAACATGCAATGTATCCAACCACCCAAGTCTTTGCACTATGAGGAAAAGTGGTATGATATAAACGGGCATCGGAACCATCATTAAAGAGAGAAACCCCATAAAAATGGTATCTCTACCTTTAAACTGAATCCAGGAAAAGGCAAAGGCAGCAAGAAGCGCCGTTAGAAGGGAACCAAGTATAGTAAGTATGGAAGTAATAAAAGATATGTACATATATCTAAGGAAGTGGATTCTTGTGATTACAGTTTCGTAGCCAAAGAACGTAAGTGTTTTAGGGATCCACGTGGGCGGAACAGCTATGGACTCCGCTGGCGTTTTAAAAGAAGTGGTTATCATCCAATAAAATGGAAGTATGGAGAGAATAGCAAGAATGATGAGGATCAAATAGACGATAATTTTCCAGATAATGACTGGTTTAAACTTCATAGTAAACCCTCTTTTCGCTCAACTTCCTCTGAATGATAGTTATAGCAAGAATGATAACAAAAAACACAAAGGCAATGGCCGATCCGTAACCTACTTGATATTCTTCATAGCCTTTTCTGAAGAGGTAGTAGACAACAACAGAAGTCTTACCCAAGGGGCCTCCAGTAGGGGGACCTGTCATCATCCAGACAGGAGCAAAAACCTGAAAAGAAGATATAGTTGTCATAATAAAAACATAGAAAGTTGTGGGCGACAAGAGGGGGAGCATTATGTGTCTAATTATCTGCCATCTACTGGCCCCGTCAATTTTTGCAGCTTCGTAGTAGGTCTCTGAGATGTTCTTGAGACCAGCTATGAAAATAACTATATTGTAGCCAAGAGATTTCCAAACACTTAGAATAACAAGGGAGAACAAGGCTAAGGAAGGACCTTCAAGGAGATAGGGGAGATCTCTACCTGTTAGAAGTTCAAAGATTCCTCGTGGTTCTTCAAGCCATTTTAAGGTCGGAAGTCTTAACAAGGATAGAATAGAGTTAAAAAGTCCCCTCTGGGGATTATAAAGCCATTTCCATACTACTGAAACGGCAACAAGAGAAGTAATCACAGGCAGGAAAAAGACAGTTCTGAAAAGCCCAACACCCTTGATGTTCTGATTAAGGAGATAGGCAATCAGGAGGGCCATTGTAATACTAAGCGGTACTGAAAAAAGCGTATATAGAAAGGTATTCCATAGAGCTTGCCAGAAATATCTATCTTGAAGCAAGAATTTGTAATTCTGAAGTCCAACAAATCCCTTGTCTCCCGCAATTCCCCATTCGTGAAAAGAGATATTGAAAGCAAAGAGTATTGGTAAAACCTTGAATATAAAGAGTATTGTGAGAGCGGGGAGGAGGAAAAGGAGACCATATAAAAACTCTTTCCGCGCTTTTGGCATTGTTAAATTTTATTTTGTCTATTGTAAAAAATCAAGCAAAATACCTTCACCGTAACTACTGGTTGACATCTTTGTAAGTTCGTAACAACCACAATCCTATATGTGCAATTTATGAGAATCTTGGATAGAAAGGTTATCCGAGCTTTCTTTAACAATTTCCTGCACTTTGTTGCTAAGCCCAGAGCTTTGATTAAGAAGGATAAAGTTATCACTCACAGGTAAGAAGTAACAGATATTTATATTATGAAGTCTTAGAGTGATTTTCACTTTTGGTTTCGCTCACAATCCTGTTGGTACAGGTAAAAATACATAATCCAGCGAAAATTTTTCTCTCAAATGCTCCGCTATTGCTCTGAGCCCAAGGGTTTCGGATTGATAGTGTCCAAGAAAAATTACGTTGATTTTTCCGTCAATAGCCACAGAGTAAGCATAATGCCTTGGCTCGCCCACTACGAGAACGTCAAGGCCCTTTTCTATTGCCTCGGGCAGAGTGGATACTGCATCGCCCGAAACAAAGGCACCCTTGGTTATTACTCGCTTTCCAAAGTCCCAACAAAGTATGACCTTTCCTATCCTTTCCTCAAGAAGAGAAAGAAAATCTTCGAGTTTTCTGGGTTCTTTAAATGTGAATTCTCTCCCAATCTTAATACCGTGATAATCACCAAATTCTTTATGTTCCTCTATCTCAAGCAGCTTCATTGCATAGGCGTTGTTTCCAAATTCAGGATGCATATCTAATGGCAGATGGGAAACGTAGACGGCTATGTCATTCTGGAAAAGAAGTTTGAACCTTTCGTACAAGGCGCCAACCAAAGGTAGAGGAGTGCCCCAGAAGGGACCGTGATGAAATATAATCATGTCTACTTTTTCTTCAACGCCTTTTTGAATCGCTGGGATATTGAAATCTACAGCGAAGCCAATTTTTTTAACATCGTGGGAATTGTCAAGAATTAAGCCATTTAAAGATGAATCTGGTATTTCTTTTGTTTTTAAAATGCTGTCAAGATATTCACCAATTTCTTTGGCTCTCATTTCAACTTCTCCTGAATAGCCACCTCATTTACTCTTAAAAAAACAAGGGGTCCCAAAAGGGACCCCTCCATGGAGTAAGAGGCTTAGGTCTATCACAGAGCGCCATAGGCAAGCATAGCCTTGGCAACTTTGATAAATCCAGCGATGTTTGCACCAGTCAGGTAATCACCTGGTCTGCCGTAGGCTTCAGCAGCATCAAGGCAGCTCTTGTGGATTCTCTTCATGATTTCTTGGAGCTTAGCGTCCACTTCTTCTCTTGTCCACTGAAGCCTTATGCTGTTCTGAGTCATTTCGAGACCTGATGTCGCAACACCACCAGCATTGGCTGCCTTTGCAGGTCCGTAGAGAACACCATGATCTTGGAATACCTTAATCGCCTCAAGAGTAGATGGCATGTTAGCACCTTCAGCAACTGCAATCACGCCATTTTTTACGAGGGCAACTGCATGATCTTCATAAATTTCATTTTGAGTTGCACATGGAAGGGCAATGTCAACCTTAATTCCTTCGTCTCTTATGACATCCCACACCGACTTCTTATCATAGTACTTCGCATTTGGATATTTCTCTGCATACTCTTTAATTCTTCCTCTTCTTACATTCTTGAGCTCCATTACGTAAGCAAGCTTGTTGGCGTCAATACCCTCCATATCCACAATCGTGCCATCGGAGTCAGAGAGAGTAATCACTTTTCCACCAAACTGGGTAACTCTTTCGCAAGCATACTGGGCAACATTACCAGAACCGCTAATTGCGACGATCTTTCCTTTGAGATCCATACCTTTAGTTGCAAGCATTTCGAGGGTAAAGTAGGTTAATCCGTAACCTGTGGCTTCTGGCCTAATTAAGCTTCCACCATATTCAAGTCCCTTGCCCGTCAAAACACCGGTATGCTCGTTTACGATCTTCTTGTAAAACCCGTACATATAGCCAATTTCCCTTGCTCCTACGCCTATATCGCCTGCAGGAACGTCTGTATCAGGCCCAAGGTGTCTGTAGAGCTCGCTCATAAAGGCATAGCAGAATCTCATTACTTCGGCATCAGATTTACCCTTGGGATCGAAGTCAGAACCACCCTTTCCGCCACCCATTGGCAGAGTGGTAAGAGCATTTTTGAAGATCTGCTCGAATCCAAGGAATTTGATTATACCAAGGTTAACGGAAGGATGGAACCTAAGCCCACCCTTGTATGGACCGATGGCGTTGTTAAACTGGACTCTGTAACCTCTATTGACGTGAATATTTTGGTTATCATCTTCCCATACCACACGGAACACGATGATTCTGTCAGGTTCAACAATTCTTTCGAATATTTTTGCTTTTACAAACTCAGGATGTTTCTCTTCAACAGGTTTAAGAGTGGAGAGCACTTCCGTCACCGCCTGTATAAATTCAGGCTGGTCTTTATCCTTCTCTTTAATTTTGGCTATGACATCATCTATCTGAGACATGTTTAACCTCCTTTTTAAAATTTACTGTGCGTTGAAAAGTTCGTCCCAAATACCGGGTTTGTTTTTGTTGCTTAAGTAATAATCTATGTATTTTGCTGCTGCCTTACCGGCACCAGCAGCAAGGATAACCGTTGCGGCGCCCGTGACTACATCGCCGCCTGCAAAGACTCCGGGTTTTGTTGTAGCACCAGTTTTTAGGTTTGCAACTAAAGTTCCGTATTTGGGGTGCACTTGCAGTTCTGGTGTTGTCTTTGCGATAATAGGGGTTGGGGCCTGTCCTATAGCAACAACTACAGTATCTACAGGGAAAGAAAATTCGGACCCCTCCACGGGGATGGGGCGTCTTCTTCCGGATTCATCTGGTTCTCCTAACTCCATTTTTTGAAGTGTCACGGTCTTAACCCAACCTTTTTCGTCACCTTCGTATTTTGTAGGGGTGACCAAGAACATAAATTGGATACCTTCTTCTTCTGCATTTTCAATTTCTTCAAGCCTCGCTGGCATTTCGTCGCGAGTTCTCCTATAAAGGATATAAACTTTCTCAGCACCTACTCTCAAAGCACTCCTTGCTGCGTCCATAGCTACATTTCCACCGCCAATTACTGCTACGGTTTTTCCGACTTTAATTGGTGTATCATATTCCGGGAACTTGTATGCACGCATCAAGTTAATACGGGTTAAAAACTCGTTCGCTGAATATATTCCAAGTAGGTTCTCTCCAGGAATCCCCATGAATTTGGGTAATCCTGCGCCCGTTCCAATAAACACTGCCTCGAAGCCATCTTCGTTCATTAGTTCCTCGATGGTCCTGGTTCTTCCAACATAGAAGTTAGTAACTAGTTTTACTCCAAGTGACTTTATATATTCAACTTCTCTTTTAACTATTTCTTTCGGTAATCTGAATTGTGGAATCCCGTAAACCAACACACCACCTGCCTCATGAAGCGATTCGTAGATGGTTACATCATATCCCATTTTTGCTAGCTCGCTGGCACAAACTAAGCCTGCAGGACCTGAACCGATAACCGCAACTTTCTTCCCCTTTGGAGTTCCTATTTCGGGCTTTTCACTTATCCCAAGTTGTGCTTCATAATCTGCAACAAATCTCTCAAGTCGTCCAATTGCTACAGGTGCTCCTTTCTTATTCAATACACATTTTAATTCACATTGTTCTTCTTGTGGGCAAACTCTTCCACAAACAGCAGGTAATGGATTATCCTCTTTTATCACCTTAACAGCACCTATATAGTCTCTTTCCGTAATTTTCTTGATGAACTGAGGGATTTTTATATGAACAGGACATCCCTCCACACAGGTGGGACGCGCACATTGCAAACACCTAGCAGCTTCTTTTAAGGCATCCTCTTCTTTATAGCCGAGTGCAACCTCGTCAAAACTTCTTATTCTTTCTTTTGGGTCCCTTTTGGGCATTGGTATTCTGTTTAGATTTATCCTTCTTTCCGACATCCTCCTTCCTCCAATTCTTTTAAAAGAAGTTCATAAGAATATTTTTCAAGATCCTTATACATCTCTAACCTCTTCATAAGAAGATCGAAGTCAACCAAATGAGCGTCAAATTCTGGCCCGTCGACACAAGCAAACTTGGTTTCCCCGCCTACACTGACTCTGCAGGCACCGCACATACCTGTTCCATCGACCATTATCGGATTTAGGCTTACGATTGTCTTTATTTTCCACTCTTTCGTAAGATTAGCTACCGCTCTCATCATAGGAACAGGACCAACAGCAAAAACTCTATCAATTTTCTTTCCTTCTTCCAGTAACTTTCTCAGATAATCTGTAACGAAGCCTTTCATTCCTTTTGTGCCGTCGTCAGTAGTTACGTAATATTCATCGGATAAGGATTTAAGTTCATCTTCTAAAATCAAAAGATTTGCAGAACGAGCTCCATTTATAACTATTATATAATTACCTGCATCACGTAAAGCCCTAACTAATGGATAAAGTACCGCGGTGCCGAAACCTCCACCTAAGCAGGCTACAGTTCCAAAATTTTCTATCTCAGTTGGTCTTCCAAGGGGACCTACAAAGTCACTAATTTCATCACCTTCATTTAATAAAGACAAGTACTTGGTGGATTTCCCTACTACTTGAAAAATAATTTGAACTTCCCCTGTAATTCTGTCTGCTTTAGAGATGGTCAATGGTATACGCTCTCCCTTTTCATGGGGTATCAATACTATAAACTGTCCAGGTTTCGCGTTTTGTGCTACGTACGGGGCGTGAACTTTCATTAGGAATGAATCCGGACCTAATTGCACTTTCTGCAAAATTTTAAATCCCATAATATTTTACCCTCCTTGCTGATTTTAAGGAAAAGATAGATTGGAAATATCACATGAACCTCCTCATACTGTGTTTGAATATTTTAGAGGCTATATGCCGATTGTTCAAGAAATCACAAGAAAGTCACGGTCACGACAAAGGGAAAGTGAATATTTTGCAGTAGAGGAATTTCAGTGTAAAATTATTAGCACATAGAAAGGGAGGTGTAAATGATTTTAAGGGTGATGTTATTATTCTTGTTTATCTCTCCTCCTAAAGTTTTTAGTCCCGATGGTACGGGAAAAAAACTCACAATTGTAATGAATATACCGGATACTCTTCGCACACAAATTACAACCCTCAACCTCCTTAGAGAATGCAGTGACGGGAAACTTGATACTTTGAATATCCTGCCATTTTTGAAAACATATACCGATAATGAATTAGATTACAGGAAGGAGTACAGGTATAAGATTCTTGCTTATTCAAATGGTAATCTAATTTATGAAAGCGAATGGAGCGAATACGCGAGACCTACTGCAAAGTGGTTTGACAAAGGTAAACTCCCGCTATTTATAGTAATGATGGTATTTACCATAATAATGATTTTTTATATCGCACAAGCACGTGCGAATAAACCGCTTTATCTC
>CAZZKY010000017.1:0-5831 GCA_964654765.1 uncultured bacterium
TGAAGGAAAGATTGTAATATCAGAACCTGATGGAAAAGTAGTTGTTAAGGAGAAAAAAGCACTAACAAAGGGACTTAACTCTTATCAGTTTGAGCTAAAGAAGCCAGGTCTATACATTTACTATGTGGAGACACCAGTGCAAAAGGCAAGTGGAAAGATTGTGATAATAGGCGAGAGACGATAAAATTAGGAAACATCCCCGACTACCTTTGGGCCCCTCCTCGAGGGGCCCAATTTTATTTAACTAATTAAATATTCCACATTCAAAAGGTTAATTCCTTGAATAAAGCCATACTTTTCCTTATACTTCTATAAATGAAATTCTTTGTTTCCTGTGGAGAGGCTTCGGGAGATATCCATGCTGCAAGCTTAGTCAGAGAGCTAAAGAAAACTATTCCTGATGCCCGCTTTATCGGAATAGGCGGTGAAAATCTTAAAAGTGAGGGGGTAGAAATATTCTTAGACATCAGGGAAATGGGAATCATTGGATTCACAGAAGCAATAAAAAGCCTACCCAAAACACTAAGATATTTGAAGTTAGCAGAAGAAAAAGCGAGGAATGCAGACTATTGCATATTTGTTGATTACCCTGGGTTTAATCTTCAGCTGGGAAAAAGAACTCATCGAATGGGAAAGAAAAACATCTACTATATACTCCCACAGGTTTGGGCATGGGGACAAAGCAGAATAAAAACATTGAAAAACAATTTTGATCTTCTAATTTCCATCATACCCTTTGAAGAAGAGTATTTCAAGAAACACGGTGTTACTGTTCATTACGTAGGAAGCCCGGTTCTTGATAAAGTAATTAAAGAAGGAGAGAGCATTCAGAAAATTACAGTGCCCGAAGGCAAAAAGGTTGTCGGGATTTTGCCAGGATCAAGAAAATCTGAAGTGGAAAGGTTACTTCCCCACATAAAATCCATCATAGAGATATTGAATCAAAAACGCAATGATTTATTTTTTATCCTTTCTCGAAAGATTCCCTACAATCTTCAAGGCTTAGAAAATGTACTTCTGTTCGATGGCCACCCATATAGCATAATGAAAACCGCCGACGTACTACTTGTCGCCTCAGGAACGGCAACGTTAGAAACGGCAATTTTTGAAAAGCCAATGGTTGTATTTTATAAAACCTCAATAGGCACTTATCTCGCAGGAAGAATAGTAGCAAAAATAAGGAATATTAGCCTTGTCAACCTCGTCGCTGGAGAAGAGGTTGTACCTGAGTTTGTGCAGAAAATAAATAATCACGAAGTTGCCAAAAGACTCTTGGCTTATTTGGAAAATAACAATCTTTATTTAGAAACCGTGTCAAAACTTAGAGAGGTAAAAAATAAATTAAAGCCAGGTGCAGCACAAAACGCTGCAAAACTAATATATGAGGAGGTTCTTAGGGATGGAAATGCTGGAACTTATAAGAAGCCTTCCTAATCAAATTGAAGAGGCTTTGCAGTATGAATTACCTCTCCTTGAGATGCCCAAAAGAATTTTCATATGCGGTATGGGGGGATCTGCAATTGCGGGCGACATCACAAAAACCCTTGCAAAAAACTCAAAGATCGCTATTGAGGTAGTCAGAGATTATTCCCTTCCATCCTATGCCACGAAAGGGGACCTATTAATCGCCTCGAGTTATTCTGGAGACACTGAAGAAACCATTTCTGCTTTTGAGGATGGCAAAAGCAAAAATCTAACCCTATTAGCTATTTCCAGTGGTGGAAAACTGGAAAATCTCGCACAAAAATATGAAGTGCCACACATTAAGATTCCTCAAGGGTATCCGCCGAGAACGGCCCTTGGTTATCTCCTTACCCCTATTGTTAAAGTGTTGAAAAATTTAGGCATAATTGATGACAAAACCTTTGAAGACTACATTAAGCTACCTAAATTTCTACAAAGCCTTCAAGAAGAGTTTGAAAAAGAAAATTCCTTAGCCATTGAACTTGCATCCAAATACTATAGGAGAATACCAGTAATCTACACTTCAACTGCTCTTTACCCTGTAGCTTTAAGATGGAAAGCACAAATTAACGAAAACTCAAAAGCCTTCTGCCATACAATGGAATTCCCAGAAATGAATCACAACGAAATAAACGGAATTAAAAACCCTGCTGGAAGATGCGAAGACCTTTGGGTTACCTTTCTCCAGGACGAGGAAGACCATCCGAGGGTCAAACTCAGATTCGAGATTACAAAAGAGCTTATTGAAAACAGCATCCAGGGATATTCAATAATAGAATCTAAAGGAAACAATTGGGTTCACAGGATCTTCTACCTCATTTACCTTGGAGACTATGTAAGTCTTTATCTGGCAAAATTTTACAAAGAAGATCCTATTGCAATTCCGCGTATTTCTGAACTAAAAAGGAGACTCTCTCAATGAAAGTGCTTATACCCGTTGGAGGAAGAGGTACGAGACTAAAACCTCACACCCTTACCACCCCAAAGCCCCTCATAACTGTTGCAGGAAAAGCTATCCTTTTCCATATAATTGATAGGATACTGCCCTACAATCCCGAAGAGATTTTGCTTGTCATTCCCCCTGATGGGGAAAATATATACAGAGCGGTAAAAAATGAATACTCGAATATGAAAGTGAATTATACCATACAGGAGCAACCCTTAGGGCTGGGACATGCAATATATGTGGGATTAGACCTTGCTATTAATTCTGAGCTCCTTATAGTTCTTGGAGATACAATTATTGACGTAACCTTAAAACCCGATGATTTTAAGGAAGATTTTATAGGGGTCAAAGAAGTTGAGAATCCTTCCAGGTTTGGGGTAGCTGTGGTGGATCAGGATGGATACATAGTTCAGGTTGTGGAAAAACCTTCCCATTTCATTTCTAACCTCGCTATCTCCGGAATTTACTATTTCAGGGATACTTCTTTGCTTAAAGAATCTCTTGAACACATTATACAAAATGGGATTAAAACAAAAGGGGAATACCAACTGACCGATGCGATACAGCACATGCTCACGAAGGGATTTAGACCCAGAGCCATCCACATAGAAGAATGGTATGACTGTGGAACCGTTGAGACCCTCCTTGCAACAAATAAGTTTTTACTTTTAAAGCATTCCAACAAAAGAACATTTCCAAACACTTTAATAATTCCACCTTGCTATATCGAAGATGAGGCAGAAATTGCCAACAGCCTTATAGGTCCTTATGTTTCCATTGGGAAGGGAGCAAAAATATTCAATTCAATCATCCAAAACTCAATAATTAACGAATTTGCTGAGGTAGAAAACGTAATTATTACCTCCTCCATAGTTGGAAAAGAATCCTACCTCAAAGGGTCCGCGAAAATAGTTAACATTGGAGATTCATCAGAGATGGTAGAGGGTTAATCCCCTACCATCTCTTTTAAAACCTCAATCGCTTTTAACAATTGATTATCCATAGAGTCGTTGTCTTGAACGATTTCATTTTCAACATAAATATCTGGTTCGACAGAGGTATTTTCCAAGCTTACCCCATAAGGTTCATAAAACCACCCCTCACTTGGCTGTCGGAAAACCGTCTTACCATCGAACAAAGTATAATTATTTGTGCCTATCACGCCACCAAAAGTTGGAACTCCAACAACTTTTCCCAGCCCCAGCTTTTTAAAACCTGCGGGAAATATCTCAGCATCCGAGAAGCAATATTCATTAATTAGCAGGACTATTGGCTTGTCCCAGCGGAACAGACTATTATACTCGGGAAGGCCATCCCGCTCCTGCTCCACTAAATAATGAGTTCGCCTCAAAAAATTGAGAAGTTCGTCGTGAATATGTCCTCCTCCGTTGTACCTAATATCAAGAATCAATCCAATTTTATTGCGATTCTCATAAATGTCCTTTTCAAATTCCCGATAATTCTCATCACCCATACCCCTGATGTGAAGGTAAGCAAATTTACCCCCGGAGAGGCTATCCACTATCTCCCTGTTTCTCCTAACCCACTCTTTATAAATAAGATCCCTTACGGTCCAATAAGAAACGGGATTAACAAACATTGTATCCCTTTTACCCCTGCGCCCACGCAACAATTCCACAGCTACCCTTTCCCCGATCCTATTTTTAAGATAGAAAGAAAACTGCTTATCCTTCTCTACCTTTTGCCCGTCTATTGAAAGTATTACATCACCGCTCCTAAATCCTTCTATGTCCGCAGGGGACTTTCTAATAACCTTAGCAACCCGCACACCTGGGCCCTGATAAGAATTATCTATTACGACTCCTATGTCTCCAAAGTCTTCCCTCTTATATTCCTTCGCCTGCCAAACTCCAAGGTGAGAGGCATTGAGTTCTCCCAGCATTCTGTAGGTAACGTTGTTGAATTCAGTGTAAGTCTTTATAAACCCCATATACTTAGAATACTTGGAAAACATAGCTTCCCAATCAACGCCGTGCATCTTTTCATCATAAAATCCATCCTTCAGCATCCACCACCCTTCAAGGAGAAGATTACGGTATAGGTCGTGATAACTTATAGAAACATCTCCTTTTAGGTTAATCTCTCTATAATCTCCCTTCTTCACATCGCAGAGGTAGAGCTTCCCTTTCTCAGAGAGAAACGCAAGCCAATCCCCATCAGAGGAAAACTCAATCTTAATGGGCTTCAGACTGCCCTTAGTAATTTGCCGGGGATTTTTCCCCTCATGGTCCACAATCCATAGGTCGTTGCCATTTAAATCTTCAGCCTGCACAGCTATGTAGAGCCCGTTGGGAGAAATGGTATAGTAATTATAATAAGCCCTGAACCTGTACACAGTTATAGTTCTATCTCTTATACCCTCAAATTCAATAGCAAGAGTATCCTTCAAGGAATCACTATCTTTAACGCCTTTCAAGAACTCCCTTTTATTCCTAAACTCCTTTTCGCTGAGAAAAATGTACTTAACCCACCAGTCACCCTCGTAGTTTCTCGAAGCAAAGAAAAGCCTTTTGCCATCTCTTGTCCAGATAGGTTTATAATCATCATTCGGGTGGTCTGTAATGTTAATAGGCGTAGCCCCTTCCTTGACCCTAACAACATAAACATCTTCTCTTGGACCTAATTCTGTTCGGCTGTAAGCCAACCAGCGAGAATCAGGAGACCAGGAAACCCATAGCACATCATTGTGACTACCCACTCTGAATTCTTTACCACTTCTCAAATCTTTGACAAAAAGTTTTCCCCTATCCCTTTTGAAGGCAATCATCGAACCATCTGGGGATAAAAGGGGTTCTTTCTCCGTTCCATCACCTTTAATTACGCATTCTTCAACAAAAGAATAATCTCTGGTAAATCTATCTGCCGTTTGCGGGCGGACCGTATAGATATTGTAATTTCCATCCCTTAAAGAACTAAAATAAAGGCGCTTTCCGTCGGGCGACCAGGTAATGTCTTTCTCCGGAGCCGGTGTTTTGGTAATTCTCACGACCTTCCCGTAATCAAGGGAAGCCGTGTCTAAGCAGGAAACAAAGACGTCCCCGAGGGCAATGAATGCGATCTCTTTTCCATCGGGTGATATTGAAAAATCAGTTATATTTTCGGAGATATTCATAATCAAGTGGCCCTTAGGGTTAAAATCTTCAACAACCCTGATGTCAGGTCTTATAAGCTCGCCTTTTAGGCAATCGTAAATGTACAAACGTCCCAGTGACTCCATTACAATCCGGCTTCCATCTTGTGAAATAGATGCCCAATTAATCTCCTCATCAAAGTTGGTTAACTGCTTTACATTTTTTCCATTTATATCCATTTCAAAAAGGTTAGTAATTCCATTGTCTGCCCTGTTCGAAAGAAAGTAAATTTTGCCGGTTTTTGAAGAGTACATAGGTCTTGTGTCTCT
>CAZZKY010000018.1:0-56178 GCA_964654765.1 uncultured bacterium
AAGACCCCTATTATAATGAATTTGTATTTATCAATCCATATCTCCTTCCCAATAGGATCTTCCTTAGGGAAAAGTCTCTGTTTAATGAAATCACCGATAATCACTGTATTTGTCTTATACAGAACGTCATTCTCAATAAAAGGCCTTCCAGAAGCTAATTCATACCCGGATATTGCTATGTAGTCTGGTTCTACTCCTTGAGGGTCTGCATCAACAGTCTTTTCTTTGTACCTCACCGTAATTGATCTTACAGGCTGAACCGCAGATACAAGTTCTACTTCATCTAAATTCCTTATTGCCTTGGCATCCTCTATGGTTAAATCAGGAGTCTTCATAAGCTTCCGTATTTCTTCTGGGGTTAACCTGCCTGTGAGAACCCACTTGTACTTTTGAACATATACTGTAGAAGTCCCAAGACCACCAAGCACCTTGTAAACGTATTTATTGATGCCATCAATTACCGAAACCATTGCAATGACCGTAGATACTCCCACAATTATTCCAAGAGTGGTAAGTAAAGAACGGAGCTTATTGCTGTTAAAAGTCAACCACGCCGATTTCAATAACTCGATAAACCCATTCATTTTACCTCCAAATATATTGACGTAATTATAAGTCAGTTTGTTCGCATTAAAAATAATTTTGGGATTTTGGTTTAAAATTTTCTTGTGAATATTAAAATTTTGGCAAGTGAGAGTCTCGGAGTTAGGTCGTACTGTACTTATGTAGAGACTAAGTCACTGAAGGTAATCATAGACCCTGGATGCGCTCTTGGCCCTAATAGATTTAACCTTCCACCGCATAAGCAAGAAGTTGAATCCCTTTGGGAATGCTGGGAAAGAATAAACGAATATTTGAAAAAAAGCGATTTTGCCATTATAACCCACTACCATTATGACCACCACCACTACAGGAACGCAAATCTTTATGAAGGAAAAACTCTTTTTGTTAAGGATTTTTCAACTCTAAATCCAAGACAAAGAAGGAGAGCTGAGAAGTTTCTTGAGAAATTGAAATTACCGAGAGCAGTAGTTGTTGCAGATGGAAGGAATTTTTATTTCGGAGATACAGAAATTGAATTTACTAAGGCATTGCCTCATGGATATGGAAGACAAGATATCAAGGTAATCGGAGTTTATATCAAAGAAGACAAGGAAAGCATGTTTTACACATCTGACATTTCTGGGGTCTTGGAGGACACTCTCGTTGATTTTTTAAAAAACAAACAAATCACCACGTTAATTTTTGATGGATTCCCGCTATATATAAAGGGGGCTGTCTTAAAAAATAAATGGTTCTTTGATTCCCTCAAAAAACTTGACTTCTTAATACGAACGTGCAACATAAAAAATCTTATTATTGACCATCATTCTTCCAGAACTTCAGATTGGAAAAAGTATTACGAAGAAATTTTAAGTAACAAAAACCTCAATTTTGTAGGAACAGCCGCTGAATTTCTTAAAATTGAGCCCAAATACTTGGAATCAATGAGAAGGACCCTTTTTGCCCAGAAGTAGATTTTTCCAGCTGTCTATAAAATTCCGTATCTGAAATTTAAGGCGTGACCACTTCAAAATGATAACGAGTATTGTCCATAACGATACCCGAATAAACCATAGCTTATCCAGCAAGTAGATGGTCCTGAAACCTAAAAGAATATAAAGAAAGTGAAACGCCTGGTTTACTTCCAGGTTCCTTGTTAGAAAAACAGCTAAAAAATTAAATATAAGAACCAATATGAAGAACTTAAAAGAATAAAACCCGAGAGCATAACAGTACAAAAAAATAGTTATATAAAAAGCTGTATCCACCCATCCATCCCATTTCCCAAGATACCCCATTCTTTTACTTTTGCGGGCAAAAAATCCATCGAATACATCAGTAAACCAGGCAATAAAAACCATTATCATGAATATATCAAGAGATACTTCTCTATCTGGAATAAGTGATAACATAAAGAGAACAACAATACCCCTTATTAAGGTTAAAAAATCTGCAATCACATACCCATATTCGTAAATAAAACTCACTGAAGAAATTGTAACACTCGTAAGCAGAACTTTCAAGGGTTTTATTTTACGCAGTGGAGCTGTTAAAATTAAAAATATGGTAGACAAGTTAAAGGTAAATTTTGGGGATCACACTTTAATAATGGGCATCTTAAATGTTACACCCGACTCCTTCTACGATGGCGGAAAATACAACCTCACTGATTCAGCCTTAAAAAGGGCAGAGGAGATATTGAGGGAAGGCGCAGACATCATCGATATAGGAGGAGAGTCTTCACGACCCGGAGCTGACCCTGTTACCCTGCAGGAGGAGCTCGACAGGGTAATTCCCGTGATTGAAAAGTTAAAAGGATTCCCTATACCAATATCCATTGACACTTACAAATCCCAAGTAGCTGAGGAGGCATGTAAGAACGGTGCTTCAATAATTAACGACATTTCGGGGCTGACTCAGGATGAGAGGATGGTGGAAGTAGCAAAGAAATATGGTACTTACATTATAATCATGCACATGAAAGGCACCCCTAAGAATATGCAGATTAATCCAACCTACACCAATGTTATTGAAGAAATTAAGGAGTTCCTTCAAAGACAGGCTAATTATGCAATGAAAAGAGGTATATCCAGAGATAGAATTATAATTGACCCTGGCATAGGTTTTGGGAAAAATTTAGAACATAACCTTGAAATTTTAAAAAAAATTGACGAATTCAAGAAAATGGGATTTCCTTTACTGGTGGGTCATTCGAGAAAGTCTATGGTAGGGATACTTTTGGGAAATGTTCCACCTGATGAGAGGCTTTATGGTACCCTTGGCATAAGTGCTTATCTTATATTTAAAGGGGTTAACATTATTAGAGTCCATGATGTCAAACCCCATGTTGAATTAAGAAAAGTGGTTGAGGCTTTAAAATGATGAGAAATTTTACTAAATTCTTATTTACACTCTTAATTTTATTGGGATGTAGCGGTTCAAAGAATGAAAGTTATAACGATGCCCTTTTGAGGGTTAAAAACTTTCTTGCTTTTACGGATTCGGCTACGAAAAGTTCAACATCCATTCACCAGCTTCAGTATTATTTGGCTCAATCCAGAGATTCCCTGCAGACAAAAATTATACCCTATCTTGATTCAATCAGTAGAAACCTTAACGAGACTCAAACAAAGAATATTAAAACTTTGAAAATCTACTTGGAACTGTACTTAAAAGAATCTAAAAGCGCGGAAGACATAAGTAAGCTGGAAAAGATGAGGAAAGAAGTTGAAAAAATTTTAGAGGAGGCAAAGGCAAAATGAATATTGTCTCAAGGGAAGAAGCTTTAAAGTGGGTTGAGGAGTATATAGGCAAAAGAAACCTTATTAAACACATGCTTGCTACAGGAGCCTGTATGAAATACCTCGCTAAGAGACTCGATGAAAATGAAGATCTTTGGGAACTTGCGGGCTTGCTACACGATATAGATTATGAGAGAACTATAGATAATCCTGAGCAGCATGGCTTTGTAAGCGTCGAGATTCTGAAAAACAAAGGACTTGACAATCAAATCATATTTGACGCAATTTTGGCCCATTGCAATAAGAAACCTTTAGAGAAGAGCATTGAGAAAGCTATATATGCAGTAGACCCCGCAACGGGATTTATCGTAGCCTGTGCACTGATGCACCCTTCAAAATCCCTTGATGGTCTGGATTTAGACTTTATGATGAAGAGATTTAAGGAGAAGAGATTTGCAGCAGGAGCCTCGCGCGAACAAATGAAAAGTATTGAATCACTTGGACTAACCCTCCAGGAATTTTTAGAAATTTGCCTTGAAGCAATGAAATCAATAAAGAACGAACTTGAACTTTAATGTTATATGTAATAAGCCTGCTGGTTTTCCTGTACAGTGAGAGTTTTCTAAATAGTCTATTAGCTTTTAAGAATTTTGATCTTGAGAAGGGAGATAGCCTTTTAAATGTGGCCTTTTTTGAAGCTGATAACTTTTTAAAAAATGACATTTTGTTAATAAAAGAAATACTGGCTCGATATCGAAGTAAAGAGGAAATAAAAACCATTGCTAAATATTACCTTAGATACTATTTCGGTGATTCATTAAAAGACGCATCCCTTGATAGACTGAAAGAGGCTAAAAGCGATTTAACAAATTACCTGAAACTCCTGGATTGTCTTTTAGAAGAAGGTAAAAGCTTTCGTACCTGTAAGAATTTCATTGATACTATGAGCGACACTCTATTAATCTTTCATAGTTCTATTCTAATGTTTAAGAAATTCCATAGAACCCAATTAACAGAATGCCTCGAACTTTTAAACGATCTTATAAGAAAGTACCCCCAGACACCCTATAGCGAAATCGCTTCAGGGTATCTGGGGACAATTAAATTCCGTTAATCTTTATTCGTTAAAGCTGCTACAAGCCAAGCAATAAATAGAGTGATGAAAAAGATCGGTACCAAGTTGTAAACTTTTATATAATTCGAAAGTTTAAAAATATTCCACAGATAGGTTAAAAGCGAACCAGAAATCAAAGAGGCTACCACACCCCACTTATTGAATTTTTTAAAATGTAGCGCCAACAAAATTGCAGGTCCAAAGGAGGCGCCTAAGGCGCTCCATGCGTAATCAAGAACGTAACGGTAGATAAACTGAACCTTAAGGAGTGCAAGTACTATCGCTATTAAAGCAATTACAGCAATAACGAGTCTAATGATAAATACCATCTTTTTATCTTCGATCTTAACTCCACGTCTTTCAAAAATCTTCTTTAAAAGATCATTGGCAAAGGCTGTTGCGCTGTACATTAGCTGTGAATCTGCAGTTGACATTATAGCTGCTGTGATTGCGGAGAGGGCTATACCTGCAATAACTGGATGGGTATACATTCTTATGAAAGTCGGCATCGCCTGTTCAGGATCACTCAAGTTTGGAATTAGAGCCCTTGCTATGATACCAATCATTACAGAACCAAAAAAGGTAATGATTCCCCACGTAGTTGCGATGAGAGCGGCCTTTTTAGCTTCTTTAATGTTTTTAACAGTAATATACCTTACAACATAATGAGGCATTCCGATGTAACCGAGAGAAATACCAAGTTCACCGATGATAAATCCAAGTGCCAAGTGTCCAGCGTTATCCATCCATGGATTACCGAGACCAGACCCGTAAAGTTTTGAAGAAAGTCCCGCAAATCCACCTGCTTTTACAATTCCCAAAATTGGAAGTATTACGAATAAAGCACTCATTAGAAGTCCCTGCAGAAGGTCAGTCCAGCATACCGATGCATAACCACCAAGCAAAACATAGGCACCTACAATAATTCCACCAATAAGGACACCAATTTTATACGAAGCAATGCCCATACTATCCATTGTCTTTCCCGAGCCAACGAATTGAGCCACCACATATGACGTAAAGAAAATGATAATAATAAAGGAAGCTATTCCTCTTATAAGCAAACCTTTGTCGCCAACCTTATCTGCGAGAAAATCGGACACTGTATATGAACCCAATTCACCTGATTCCTTTCGAAGTTTCTTGATTACTAAAACGGCATTCAAGAAATAACCTAAGAGACAACCAAGAGCAGCCCAAAAAGCTCTCATACCATGGATGTAACCATACCCAGAAAGACCAAGCATCACCCATGCGCTCTCAGCGGATGCAGAGGCTGAGATTGCAGTAACAAGAGCACCTAAGCTTTTACCTGCAGCGATGAAATCTTCAAACTTTTTGGAAAACTTAAGATCTGCAATGTATCCAAGGACAATCAGAACTACCAAGTAGATAATAAAAACTATCAGTACTATGAGGTTATTCATCCGCCTCCTCCTTTAAATAGGATATTAAAATGATGGTCCACATTATCAGAGCAGGGAGGAAAAACACAACCAAAAAATTGACGATGTGTTTTGAAACCATAGAGACCTCCTTTTTACCCGAGTTTCAAAGGTCTGCCAAATAAAAAGCCCTGCATAAATTCAATGCCGAGTTTCAACGCAAACTCGTAGTCCTTATTATTCTCCACACCTTCAACAATCAATTTAGAGTTTATTTTCTTAGAAAAGTCAAAAATTGTCTTAAGAAGTTCTTGCTTTACTGGATCCTTATGAATGTTTTTAAACAACACTCTGTCATATTTAATATAATGTGGACTCAAGGAGGCAACCCTTTCAAGGGTTGAATAACCCGTACCTACATCATCTACTGCTATCTCAAAGCCTAATTGTTTCACAACCCTCTTCAAAATATCGAAATAAACCTCGTTTTCTTCAGAACTCAAAGTTAAAAATTTCTCTGTCAATTCAATCACAATAGATTCGGGGGGAACATTATAAGCATTGACTTTTTCAAGGATCTCATCACCTAAAAGCACAGTGAAAGAAGGGGGTGAGAGGTTAATAAATAACTTTTTGTTTGCAAGCTTTTTATTTTTCTTAGCAAAATTAAAAAATACATCAATGGCGCTCAATACACAAGTCTTCTCCAAATCTTTTAACAAGTTAAAACTTTCCGCTAAAGTGAACAAAGCCTCAGGTTCACTATATCCTTCCCCCAGTGAGCATCTCGCAAGTGCTTCAAAACCGTAAATTTGTTTATCCTTTAAATTTATTATAGGTTGAAAAACAAAATTAATATCTTTTTGCTCGATAATTCTTAAAAGAGCAGATTTTTTATCATAATCTGCCTTTTCCAGTATCTTCCTTGCTTCAAACCTCATTTTATCTAATTCCCGTGCGATTTGCCTTTCACTTCTAAAAGTTGGAGCGGATTCCAATACACGATCTATGATCACCACAAAAGGCTCTGGAATTGCTAATTTTTCCCTAGCAATATAATTATTTAATCTCCTTTTAATTTCTTCCTCTAAAAACTTTTTTACATCTGATAGAAAATCCCTGTTTATTTTAATTTTTCCCTTTGTGTCATATAACATAAGGACTAAAGTCTCTCCTCCAGGTGCTAAAGAAGCCAGGATATATTCTTCGACCCCAATTTTGCCCAAAGATAATTTTATCTTAGAGGATGATTCGTAGAGAATTTGGTCTAAATGTTGAAAAGTTAATATTTTTTCCAGCTCTTCACCATTTATAATCGTAATAAGAAGACAGCCAACGGGGATTCTGTGCTCTAACAGCTTAACGATGTCTTTGTAAAATAGATCGATTAATGGCAATCCGATCACACGATCGTATAGTGCGCTCTTAAGCTTTAAGTATTCCAGTTTCAGATCAACACTTAATCTTGGCTCCATATCAATTTTTACCTTCTAAAATTTCATCTACCCGACTTATCAACTCATTAGGCAAAAAGGGTTTTACAATATAGTCTTTTACACCTTCTTTTAAACCTATAAGTTTATCTTCAGCATCAGCCCTCGCTGTTACAATAATAACTGGAATTTTACGGTATTTTTCATTGCCCCTTATAAGCCATAAGAAATCCCATCCATCCATTTGAGGCATCATAATGTCGAGTATTATGAGGTCAATCTTGATTCTATCAAGTATTGAAAATCCTTCTTTCACGCTTGTAGAAGTAAAAACTTCATATTTATTCTTCAAAATATCCTTTATCAACTCAAGGATGTCAGGCTCATCGTCAATTATTAGGATCTTCTTCATTACAAACCTCCAAGAAAGGCAAATAGACTTCAAATTTAACTCCATTCTCTGTGTTTAAAGCCCTAACAAATCCTTTGTGGAGTTCAACAGCCCTCTTTACTATATATAATCCCAAACCAAAACCACCTTTTTCTCTTTTGGTGCCATTATTGACCTGGAAAAAAGGTTCAAATATTTTGTCCAGTTCTGACTCTGGGATTTTCGGACTGGTATTAAACAAACTTATTTTAAAATAACTTTTGTCACCAACTTCTTCCACAGAAGTTCTAACTTCTATCAAACCACCTTGCGGTGTAAATTTTACAGCATTGGAAAGTAGATTCTCTAATATTGAACGGAACTGTTCTAAATCGGCGCAAACCTTATTTACTTCAAACTTATAAATCAACTTTAGATCTTTTTTCTGGATTTCACTTTCAAAATTCTCCTTAATCTCTTCAAAGGCTTTTTCTACATCAATAGCTCGTAAATCAATCTGAACGTTTTCTATCGCTACTTTGGAACTCTGGAGTAGCTTCCTCGTCTCATCTTCCAACCTATTAAGGTTTCTTAAAATTATTTCAAGGGCTTTTCTCTGCTCCTCTGACAAATTTCCCATGTTTTCAGAAAGTAGAAGTTCAACATAGCCCTTACTTGCAGTAAGAGGTGTCCTTAACTCATGGGAAATTTTAGCCAGTATCTCATCGCGCGCCTTATCTCTCGCCTCAAGTTCTTCTACCATTGCCCTTAGATTATAAATATAGGAAGTCATCGATTCAAGCATCGAATTTATCGTATCAGAGAGGAACATAATTTCATCACCAGATTTAATTGAGGATCTTACAGAGTAATCGCCGCTTTGCACCAATTCTGCGATTCGTTTTAATTTTTCGATGTTTCTTACAAATTGCGCCATCAAGAGGTTATCTATCACCAAAGTACCCAAGAATAAAACTGAATATATAAAAAATCCAAAAATAGCAATAAATCTTCTGAATTGAAATTCCTTCTCTCTCGAAAAACAGTAAAGGATACTATGTATGTTTCGACCAGTCTCATTTAGAATTGGAACAAGTACATAATATTCTATATCCAGTTTTTCTGTGAGCTCAAAACTATTTATCATACTTGGCGACAGTGGTAAAATTTCGTCTCCTTTAGAAAACAATTGAGTGGTGGAAAAGACAAGAGTACCAGCAGAATCAAAAATAACAATCCTCGACAAATCCGGTATAGAATTAAATATATGGTTAATTTTTTCAGCAAAACGCAATGGGTTAGTGGAGAAATTCTCAACGTAAATCTCTGATACATCTTTGAAAGTCAATTTCACAAATGATAGAGCATTTTTTTTCGTGTTTTGACTGAAATATCTACTAGCGAGAAAGAGCATTGTGCCAACGAGCAGGGCATAAAGCACAGAGAAAGTAATGCCAAAGGAGGAAAGCAGTTTTGTTCTTATAGATCGGTATCTCATTTTCGCCTTATCCTACTCAAATAGATCCGACCATCGATTGATGGTATCCATTCAATATCACTTTGAGTGCCAAAATAGGTACGCTCAAAAGTTATTGGGCAAAAAGGCAGATCGTGTAATATCAACCTGAGCGCTTCTTCTACCTTTTGTGTTCTGCTCTTAGAATCAGACGTACTCATTGCTGTTTCAATACGTTTGTCCACCAATTCATTAAAATATGAAGCTCTGTTAGAATTTCCAAAGGTTGTGCCTTCCCTTGGACTATGATAATAATTTGCTAAGTGTGAGATACCAATACGACTCCCAAAAACAACAGCGGAAAGGTAGAACTGAAATTTTTTGGATTTTACTCTTTCCCAGAATTCAGGTGAAGGCATTGCGTTTCCTATTACGTTCAAGCCTGCTTCTCTCAATTGGTCGACAATCTTATCACCTAATGGTTTCACAGCAAATCCATAGAGCAAAACATACGGACTTTCTTTATTATACTTTTTAAATATTTCTCTTGCTCTATCCCTGTCATATTTTAGAGGCGGCAAGTCCTTTATATGTTCAACGATACTTAATGGAAATATCTGATTTGCTGGCGTTGCTAAACGTTTGTAGTAATTTTTAACAATCTCTTCCCTGTTTATGGCCATTGAGACTGCGTGACGGAACTCTCTCATATTGAAGGGATACAGTTTAAAGTTGAAAGTAATGCCTCTTACTGATGATTCAGGTGTGTAAACAAGCTTCCCATATTTTGTTATCGTATCGGAAAGGTCTAAGGGAACATAATCAATGATATCTGCTTCCCGATTTACAAATTTTCTTAAACGCTCCTTTTGGTCCTCGACAAATATAAATTTTGCTTCTTTAAAATAAGGTTTTCCATTCCAGTACTTTCGCCAGCTTTTAATTATGATAAAATTTTCGCCTACTGATACAACTCGGTAAGGTCCAGTACCGCATGGTAGGCCAGTATCAGGATCAAACCCCTCAGGGATGATAAAATAGGATAGTATATCGACGAGGAGGTATTCATATGGAAATTTCGTTTTGAAAACTACAACTGAATCGTTTAAAGCGTAAATAGTATCAATGAACACTTCATGTCCACGATAGTCGGTCTTATCGAGCTTTCTCGGGTAATAAAAAGAATAAACAACATCATTAGCAGTAAGGTTCTTTCCATTGTGGAATTTTACCCCTTTTCTGAGATAAACCAACCAGGTAGTATCGTCTTTTACCTCCCAAAATCTTGCAAGAACTGGGCGCAAATTATAGGCTTCATCTTCTGCTACAAGGGGCTCATAGATATTACAGAGAATTGTCAAATTAGATAATTCTTTATATCTTAAAGGATTCAGAGTTCGAGGTGTGGAGGCAAGCACAATTACTATTTTCCTTTGTGAAGGTTGGCAGCTTACCAAAAATAAACTTATCAAAACCACAAAAACTTTCATTTTTTTCATATAGTAAATTTTAATTCAGCTTCTGAATGGTTTCAACTATTTCATAGATTGCATATGCTTCTGTAACGAAAAGCATTCAAATTGTAATTCTTTCAGGTCTTCCATATAATTTAAATTGTGTAAAAAGGAGCGTGAAATGAGAGTTTTGTTTGCGTCTTCAGAAATCGACCCTTTAGCAAAGACGGGTGGGCTTGCAGATGTAGCCTCATCTTTACCAAAGGCGCTTAAAAAAGCTGGAATTGAAATATTCCTTATTATGCCCTACTATAAGAAATTCGTTTCGAAAAGTGGAGCTAATATAGCCCCAACCGATTATTTAATAACAGTAAACATTGACGACGAAAAAATTTCCTCGAGAATTTATAAGACTGAATTACATGGTGTTGAAGTGTTTTTGGTAGAAAATGACGAGCTATACGATAGAGAGCAATTATACGGAACCCCAGAGGGCGATTATCCAGATAACTGGAAAAGGTTCGGCTATTTTGCTTATGCAATTCTTGAACTCTCAAAATTACTCGGAAACATTGATTTGATTCATATCAATGACTGGCAAACAGGACTTGTTCCTTTACTAAAATTGAGGAAATATCCTGAGTTAAAAGATACCAAAACAATAATTACTATTCATAACTTAGCCTACCAGGGGCTTTTTGAAAAGGAAATTCTCCATAAGCTCAGTATTGGAATGGAAGATTTTACGATAGACGGTCTGGAATATTATGGAAAAGTTAACTTTTTGAAAGCTGGGATTGTTTATTCCGATTTCATAACGACGGTGAGTCCAACATATGCAGAGGAAATTCAGACACCAGAATTCGGTTATGGTCTTGAAGGAATTCTCAGAAAGAGGAGAGATTATATCCAGGGGATACTGAATGGAATCGATTACGAGGTTTGGAATCCATCTACCGATAAAGAATTGTACAAAAATTTTAGCAAAGAAGACATTCTTGAAGGTAAAGAAGCAAATAAGATAAAGCTGTTAGAAGAAACCGGACTAAAAGAACCGGAAAAACCTCTTTTTGGAATCGTATCCAGACTTGCTGAGCAAAAAGGATTTGATCTATTTCCACCAATAATTGAAGAAATAGCGAAGAGGGATATAAATTTGGTGGTCCTTGGTGCAGGTGATAAGGTGTATCAAGAGATGTTCATTAATATCGCCAAACGATACGAAAACATATTTGTTAAAATAGGCTTTGACCCAGTATTGGCTAAAAGGATTTATGCTTCTTCTAACTTTTTCCTTATGCCTTCTAAATATGAACCCTGTGGTCTGGGACAATTGATAGCAATGAGGTATGGAACTATACCCGTTGTAAGAGAAACAGGTGGTTTGAAAGATACGGTCAAGGATATTGATGAAGGTGGATATGGAATTGTATTCAAAGAATACAAACCCTTTGAATTACTTAATGCAATTGATCGGGCTATAAATTTCTATCGTGATAAATCGGCCTTTAACAAGGCTGTTAACTACGTTGCATCTCTTGATTTTTCTTGGGAAAGCTCAGCCAAAGAGTATATCAAATTATACGAGAGAGTGAAACATGGTTAAATATATTTTCATAACGGGCGGCGTTGTATCAGGCTTGGGCAAGGGAATTACAACAGCATCCATTGGCATGCTACTTAAAGCAAGAGGATTCAGAGTTCAACCACTAAAATTTGACCCATATCTTAATGTAGATCCCGGAACTATGAGCCCTTTTCAACACGGGGAAGTATTTGTAACGGAGGATGGCGCAGAAACTGACTTAGATCTGGGACATTACGAAAGATTTCTTGACGAAAATTTATCAAGAGAAAACAATGTTACAGCAGGACAGTTATACTACTCAATAATTGAAAATGAAAGAGAAGGGAAATACCTTGGTGGAACCGTTCAAGTTGTCCCTCACCTTACGGATGAGATAAAAAAAAGAATTAAAAAGTTAGCCAAAGAAGGAGTTGATATCGTTATTGTTGAAATAGGAGGCACAGTTGGAGATATTGAAAGTCTCCCATTTCTTGAAGCAATAAGGCAAATGAGGCTGGAAGAAGGTTCCTATAACACCCTTTTTGTTCACGTGACTCTTGTTCCATTTCTCAAAGCTTCAGAAGAACTTAAAACAAAACCCACTCAACACAGTGTTCAAAAATTGCGAGAAATAGGAATTCAGCCAGATATAATAATTTGCCGAACGGAAAAACCATTAGGAGAAGATGTGATCAAGAAGATTGCCCTATTTTCAAATGTACCAGAAAAAGATGTAATAGAAGCCAGAGATACTGAGACAATATATGAAGTCCCAATAATGCTTTACAACCAAAATTTAGACATAGAAATAATGTCAAAACTCCACATGCAAGGTAAAGAGCCCGACCTTCGAGCATGGACTGAGTTTATCAAAAATTTTGAAACCCCAACCGAAGAAGTTACTCTCGCCTTTATTGGGAAATACGTCAAATTGAAAGATGCGTATAAATCAATTATTGAAGCATTGAATCATGCCTCATCCCACCTGAGAACTCGGGTTAATACAATCTTCATTGAATCAGAAGACTTGGAAAGGGGTAGTCCTGACGTGATATTTTCAGGTGTTAATGGTATTCTTGTAGGCCCTGGCTTCGGTGAGAGGGGAATAGAAGGAAAAATTGTAGCTGCAAAGTATGCGAGAGAACGAAAAATTCCATATTTCGGGATATGTCTTGGCATGCAAATTGCGGTTATTGAATTTGCCCGCAACGTTTTGAACCTTAAGAAAGCCCATTCTACCGAATTTGATCCCCATACCCCATACCCTGTGATTACTATTTTACCAGATAAAAGCAACATTACCGCTATGGGTGGGACTTTAAGACGCGGAGCTTACCCCTGCGTAATCAGGGAAAATACGCTCGCTCATAAAATTTATAACGCACAAGAAATTTATGAAAGGCATAGGCACAGGTACGAATTCAACCCCGAATACCTTGAGCTTTTTGAAAAAGGTGGCTTTATTCCTTCGGGGGTTTCTCCAGATGGAAGGTTGGTTGAAATTTTTGAATACAAAGAACATCCATTTTTCATAGGGGTCCAGTTCCATCCAGAATTTAAGTCAAGGCCTTTAAGACCCCACCCAATATTTTTAAAATTTGTGGAAGCAATGAAAAAACATAAGGGAGGTTTACTATGAGACCTTGGGCATTGATACTCGGTGCTTCCAGTGGATTTGGAAAGGCAACCGCGCTTGAATTTTCAAAAAGGGGTGTAAACATAATCGGCATTCACTTAGATAGAAAACAAACAATGAAAGAAGTTGAAGAGCTTATCTCGCAAATAGAGAAGAATGGTGTATTTGCTAAATTTTACAACATAAACGCGGCTGATCATGAATCAATGAATAAAGTACTTGACGATGTGAAGAGCTTTTTTGAGAGCGAGCAAAAGGGTGACCACATAAAAGTTTTGTTGCATTCCCTTGCCTTCGGAACTTTAAAAAAGTTCATAGCTGAGGATGAAACAGAAATGATAAATAAAAATCAGCTGGAAATGACCCTTGATGTAATGGCAAACACTTTAGTCTACTGGGTTCAGGGATGTTTTAAAAGAAAACTCTTTGGGCCTAATGCTCGAATCTTTGCTATGACCAGCTCAGGTGATCAAAGGGTAATGCCATATTATGGAGCAGTCTCCGCAGCAAAGGCTGCAATTGAGTCCTATATCAGACAGCTTGCCCTTGAGCTTGCCCCTTACGGGATAACTGCAAATTCAATTAAAGCCGGAGTTACAGATACTCCAGCGTTGAGAAAAATTCCCGGTCATGAAGAACTAATAGAGCTTGCCCTAAGGAAGAATCCTCATAAAAGGCTAACGACCCCAGAAGATGTTGCAAAGGCAATTGTTGCTCTTAGCAGTGAGGACCTCTACTGGATGACTGGTAATGTAATTAACGTTGATGGTGGAGAGGATATCACTGGTTGAACGTAACCATTTTGACATTACTTGTTTTACCAAGTCTCCAGGTGTCATTTATTAAAGTAAAGTGTGAAGTCGAAATACCTCCATTTACTCCACCAAATTCGCAAATCTATATTGCTGGAAATTTTAATGGATGGCACCCCAAAGACCCAAGGTACATTCTTAAAGAGGAAGATAAAAATAGATATACAATCACTCTGGAACTCCCCGTAGGTGAAAAGATTGAGTTTAAGATAACCAGGGGCTCATGGGAGTATGTCGAAAAGGGAGAGAGAGGTGAGGAGATACCTAACAGAATTCTGGAGGCTTTTAAAGATACCACAGTAAAAATTAAAGTTTACAACTGGCGAGATTTAGTTGAACCCATAAAGCCTGAAAAACATACTATTACAGGGAATGTAAAAACCTTTACATTACAATCCCGGTATCTCAAATATTACAATCCGCGAAAAATATGGATCTACCTACCTCCTGACTATGAAACATCCGGTAAAAATTATCCCGTACTTTACATGCACGATGGACAAAATCTCTTTGACGAGGCTGAATCCTTTGCTGGAGAATGGAAAGTAGATGAAACCCTTGAATCAATGTACAAAGAGAGTAATTTCGGTTTAATAGTGGTGGGCATAGAAAATGCAAGGGAATACAGAATAGACGAATACAGTCCATTCTTCAATCAGCAATATAAGCGCGGAGGCGAAGCTGATCTGTATCTGAAATTCATTGTTGAAGAACTAAAGCCCTACGTTGATTCAACATATAGAACATTAAAGGATGACATTGCTTTGCTTGGTTCCTCTTTGGGAGGCTTAATATCAATCTACGGTGGATTTAAATATCCTGAAACTTTCAAAAAAATTGGTTCAATGAGTGGAGCATTCTGGTTTAATCCAGAAATTGTTGAATTACTAATATCAGCAAAGAAAGCCCCGGAAAAAATTTACATTGATTATGGAAAACGCGAAAGCGAAGATCCGTTGAAATACATTGAGCAGAATGAAAAAGTGATAAAAACAATTAAAGGTACAAAGTCACTTAAAATAGAGAATATTCTCATAGTTGTCGACGAGGAGGGAATCCACCACGAATCGGCCTGGAGTCGTAGGTTAAAAAGTGCAATTGAATTTCTTTTCAAAAATTGAATTTTTGAAAACCCTTATTTGATAGTAAGGCCTAAATCCTTTAAAATTCTATAACTATGAAATGGAGTAGATCGCTTATACCTACTTTAAAAGAAAATCCGAAAGAAGCAGAGACACCTTCGCACAGACTTCTTTTAAGAGGTGGTTTTATTACTCAGCACCAATCTGGAGTTTACACCTTTTTACCACTTGGCTGGAGAGTGATGCTCAAGATTCAAAACATCATTAGGGAAGAAATGGATGCGATAGGTGCACAGGAACTATTAATGCCAGCGCTTACTACGGGTGACGTATGGAAACTATCTGGAAGATGGGAAAGTTTTGGGAAAGATATGTTTAAATTAAAAGATCGAAAAGGAAAAGATATAGCTTTAGCACCTACCCATGAAGAGATAATTAGCTTATTAGCCAAAGATTACATTCGTTCCTATAGAGATTTGCCCCAAATATGGTATCAACTTCAAACCAAATTCAGAGACGAACCCCGTCCTCGGGGCGGAATTTTAAGAGTCAGAGAATTCATAATGAAAGATTCATACAGCTTTGACAAAGACTGGAAAGGTTTGGAAATCAGTTATCAGAAACATAAAGAAGCCTATTCCAAAATTTTCCAGAGATGCGGTTTAAAGTTTGTTGTTGTTGAAGCCTCTTCTGGCCTAATGGGCGGTAAAAAATCTGAAGAATTTATGGTCATCACTGAGACGGGGGAGGATGCCATTGCAGTATGTGAAAGTTGCGGATATCATGCCAATGTCGAGGTTGCAAAAGCAAAGCTCCCCGTGAACAGGAAAACGGGGCCATTTAACGCAACAGAAATTGTCCATACGCCAAATGTTAAAAGTGTGGAAGAAGTATCATCTTTTCTGGGCATAGAGCCTTCTCTTATAGTTAAAAGTATTTTATTTAGTAACTCAGAAGGGAAATTAATCCTCGTTTTAATCAGAGGAGACTATGAAATTAATGAAAGCAAATTAAAACAAGTACTTGGAGATGACTTTGGACTGGCTTCTCCCGAATACGTAGCGCAAAAATTCGGTGTGGAGGTTGGTTTTGTAGGTCCTATTGGAATTGAAGTAGATAAAATAATAGCAGATGAAAGCATCAAATTCATTGACAACTTTGTGGTTGGAGCAAACAAAAGTGACCACCACATGGTTGGCGTCAAAGTTTCGGACTTGAGGATCGACGAGTTTGTAGATGTAAGAACTGTTAGAGACGGAGATCTCTGCGAAAGATGTAACGCGCCATTAAAAGTCAAAAATGCTTTGGAAGTCGGCCATATATTCCAATTAGGTACCAGGTACTCAGATAGTCTGGATGTTAAATACACTGATACCGATGGAACGCTCAAACCAATAGTAATGGGAAGTTATGGCATAGGCGTTGGAAGAATAATGGCTGCTGCTGTGGAACTTTACCATGATGAAAAGGGTATAATCTGGCCATTCTCAATTGCACCTTATCATGTGAACATAGTTGAGATAAATTCTAACAAAACCGCAGAAACAACAGAAAAAATTTATTCCGAGCTTAAATCGGCTAACTTTGAGACTTTATGGGATGACAGAAATGTCTCAGCAGGGGTAAAGTTCAAAGACGCAGAATTGATTGGAATACCAATCAATATCGTTATAAGTGAAAATAACCTGAAAAGGGGAGAGGTTGAAATACAGTTGAGAAAAGATGGCTCTAAATATAACATTAAGTTAGAGGTTTTACGAGAGAACCTGGAAAATGTGGTGAGGGATAAAGGATTATGAAAGACGAAGGCACAAAAAAGATAGAGGAAAAGGTAACGAGTATAGTCGAAAAATTGATAAAAAATACCGATTTCATACTCGTTGATGTCTCATTGAAAGGTATAGGCGGAAGAAAAAAGCTCGAAATAGCATTGGACAAACCAGGTGGAATAACCTTAGATGACTGTGAGAAAATTTCCAACGAAATTTCCCTTATCCTTGATGCAGAAGATCTTATACAGGGACCATACATTTTAGAGGTTACAAGCCCTGGACTTGACAGAATTTTGAAAACGGACAGAGAACTCAATTGGGGCATAGGAAAGAAAGTAATCGTTTATACTGAAAATCGCGAATATAAAGGTATTTTGAAAGATTTTGACTCGGAAGCAATTTTTATTGAACCGGAACTAAAAATTTCAAGAAAAGAGGTTAAAAAAATAAAACTGGACGAGGTGTAAGATGCAGGGAAAAGAGAACATAGATCAATTGATTCTTCAAATTGCGTCAAGCAGGAAGTTACCAAAGGAATTTGTTATAGACAAGTTTAAGGAAGCTGTTACCGAAGTTTTGAAAAAGAGGAAGGGCCCCAATTTTACCTTCAAAGTAAATTATGACCCGAGAGAAGGGTTTTCAATCTCAGTGGAAAAAACTGTGAAAGAAAAAGTAACAGACCCCTCTACAGAAATTAGTCTCGAAGAAGCTAAACAGATAAATCCCGATGTTAAACCTGATCAGAAAATCGAAGTAAAGGAAGACTTTAAAACAATTGGTAAGCGCTACATTAACCTCATTTCAGAAACTTTTTTGAGAAAGCTTACCGAGGAAACGAAACGAAAGGAATATGAACTCCTGTCAAAGAAAATCGGGGAGAAAGTTGAAGGCAACGTCCTCAGAATTGAAAGAGACGAAGTTGTAGTAAGTCTTGGAAATGTTGAAGCATCGTTACCTTTCACTGAACTTCTTCCAGGCGACAAAGTAATGAATCTCCGAAATGTAAAGAGAGTAAAAGCGGTGATTTTAGAAGTGCAAGATTGGAAGGAGAAGAAAGATAAAAAAAGATACACTTCGCCCATAATATTATCCAGAACTCATCCTAACTTTTTGAGGAAATTATTGGAAGATGAAATACCAGACATAGCTACTGGTCTCATTGAGATAAAGCAAATAGCACGAATACCAGGAAGAAGGGCGAAGGTATCGGTAAAGCCCAAAAAACCCGAAAACATTGATATAGGTTCAATCATTGGAGTTAAAGGGCAGATTATAAAATCCATCAGCGAAGAATTGGGCGGTGAAAAGATCGATATAATAAGATACAGTGAAAACCCTTATAAACATGTTGCCAATGCTCTCTCTCCCGCAAAAGAAATACTTTGTGTTTTCGACGAAGATGATAAATATATAGCCATAGTTCCCGATACTGAATTACCTGTAGCAAAAGGTGAAGATGCGATAAATGCAATTCTTGCATCAAAGCTGGTAGGTAAAGAAGTCCTGGTTTATCCACTCAAAGAGTTTGACAAAATCAAGCCAAAGAAAGGTGTTACCATTCTTGAACTTGTCGATGAGGTGCCTTCAAGTGTTATTTCAACTCTTAGAGAAGCAGGACTCTACTACTTCAAGGATTTGAAGTCATTACCAACCCTCTCAGAACTAAAGAGACTCGGTTTTAGGGAAGATCAGGCTATAAAATTACTGGAAATCTTAGAAACAAAAATAACAGAAAAGGAGAAAGATGGAGAACAAGGATCCTAAAAAAGTTGGTGATTTAGCAAAAGAGCTGGATTTATCAGCAAAGACAATCATTTCAATTCTAACTGAAATGAATTTTAATGTCAGTTCACCTCGTGATTTACTAACTCCAGAGATGGAAAAGGCGGTAAGAGAATATCTCCAAAAGGAAAAGGAAGAAGCCCAAAGGGAACTCGAGAGAAAAAAACAAATTTGGGGGGAAGAAGAACAACAGCCACAACCTTCAAAGAAAAAGTACACTCCAAGTCCCCGATCTCAAATTAAGCCGGAAGAAAAGATTAAAGAAACCATGGCAAAGATGACGAAGCGGCATGAAAAACACAAGAAAAAAACCTCCGAAACTCTTGAAGAATTAGAAGAACAAACCCCACAAACACTTGTTCTTTACAGCAAATCTGTTACCGTGGGAGAGCTGGCAAAAATGATTGGAGTTCCACCTGCAGAGATTATTCAAAAACTTTTTACTATGGGTATGATGGTGACCATTAATCATACACTGGACGAGGACACAATACATATCATTGCTGACGAATATGGATACCAGGTGGAATTTCACGAACATAAAGGTACCGAAGAGATTTCAGAGGAAGAACTTTCCGAGGAGAGGCCTCCAGTTGTTGCGGTAATGGGCCATGTTGACCACGGGAAAACAACACTCCTTGACTACATAAGACATACAAATATTGCAGATAAAGAAGTTGGAAAAATTACCCAACACATTGGAGCATATCAAATCGAATACCAAGGCAAAAAGATAACGTTTCTTGATACACCTGGGCACGAAGCCTTTTCAGCAATGAGAGCAAGAGGTGCCCAAGTTACAGACATCGTAATACTTGTTGTCTCAGCTGTGGAAGGAGTCAAAGAGCAGACGATTGAAGCCATAAACCATGCACGGAGTGCAAGAGTACCGATAATAGTTGCTATCAATAAAATCGACCTGCCTAACGCAGATCCTGAAAGGGTTAGAAGGGAACTAACCCAATTTGGCCTTATACCAGAAGAGTGGGGTGGCGATACTTTGATGGTTGAAATATCTGCAAAAACCGGTCAGAATGTAGATGAACTTCTGCTCGGTATACTTCTAAAAGCTGAAGAATTAAAACTAAGGTCTACCTCAAAAGGTCCAGCCAGAGGGGTTGTAATTGAGTCGCGTATTGATAAGGGTAAAGGTCCTCTGGCTACAGTACTCGTACAAAAGGGAACTTTGAGGGTTAGAGACTTTTTTGTAGCTGGCTTGACGTACGGAAGGGTTAGGTCTCTCTTTAATGAATGGGGCGAAAAGGTGGAAGCAGCAGGCCCATCTGTTCCCGTTCAGGTACAGGGTTTCGAAGACCTACCACAAGCAGGTGATATTTTTGAGGTTGTATCCAGTGACGACGAAGCTAAAAGAATTACAGAGGAGAGGAGAAAACTAAAGAAAGAACAGATTCAGAGAGGAGAATATACTCTCATCTTAAAATCAATTCAGGAAAGAATTCGAGCAGGCGAATTGAAAGAATTACCATTGGTTATAAAGGCGGATTGTTACGGTTCTGTTGAAGCTATACAAGATAGCTTGTCAAAAATGTCTGTAAAGGATGTTAAACCAGAAATAATTTTTGCTGGGGTGGGTGCTGTAACAGAGAATGATGTTGAACTTGCCCACACTGCGCAGGGTGTAGTAATTGGATTTAATACAACAATTGACCCGAGAGCAAAACAAAAAGCTAAAGAACTCGGTGTCACCATAAAGACAACCAGATTAATTTATGAACTGCTTGAAGATGTCGAAAAAATGCTCAAAGGATTGGTTGAGCCTGTAACAAAAGAGGTTGTACTGGGTAAGGCAGAGGTGCGAAGAATATTCAGAATTGCTAAAATTGGGGTCGTTGCGGGGTGCTATGTGATAGACGGGGTTATCCAGAGAAATGCAAAGGTCAGGGTACTGAGAGATGGAGAAGTTATATACGATGGGAAAATTGCGAGCCTTAAAAGGTTTCAGGAGGACGTTAAAGAAGTTCAAAGCGGCTTTGAATGCGGAATCAAGATTGAAGGCTTTGATAAAATTAAAGAGGGTGACATCATAGAATGTTACACTGTGGAGCAAATTTTTGAATTCTAAAGATGTTAGTAGGAATTCTGGTCGTGGATCTTTATTTGCCGACATGTAATTCACTTAAAGAAAAGAGAAGTATTCTTAAACGCTTGAAAGACAGGGTTCGCAACAATTTTAACGTTTCTATTTCAGAAATTGATGAGCACGATGTGTGGAGGAGAGCGCAGCTGGGTATTGCCTGCATATCAAACAACGGGAAAGATGCCAATCAACTTCTTAATAGAGTAGTCAACTTCATTGAATCAGAGGCTGTTGCAGAAGTTCTTGATTACAAAATAAATTTTGTATGAAAGAAGCAAAGCTTAAGATCAAAAACAAATTAGGAATACATGCAAGACCAGCAATGCTCTTTGCACAAACTGCCAATCAATTTGAGTGTGACGTGTACGTAACTAAGGATGATGTAGAGGTTAACGGAAAAAGTGTACTTGGACTAATGATGCTTGTGGCACCTCAGGGCTCGGAAATAACCATAAGATGTGAAGGTGTAGATGAGGAAGAGGCTATAAAAGCACTTTCAAAGATCGTTGAGGAAGGATTCGGTGAAGAGTAGTCAGGAATTAAAACTTAAAGGCATCCCTATATCCCCTGGTATTTTGATAGCACCAGTAAGGGTAATAAGAAAAGAAAAAATAAAAATTAAGGAAAAAATTCTCAAAAGTGAGAGAGAAATAGAAGAAGAAATTCAGAAATTTCATACCGGCGTTGAAGAATTAAAAAGAATTCTCCTGGATCTTAAGAAAGAGACACAAGAAGAGAATTTGAAAGTACTTCTCGACATCCAGATTACTATACTTAGCGACGAAGAAATGCAAAGGGATATCATAACTTTTATACGAAACAAAAGAAAAAATGTAGAGAGTGCGATTCAACACGTTCTAAACTCCAGAAAAGAAGCTTTGCTAAAACAGGGATCATCCTATTTTGCTGAAAGAGCAGGTGAATTAGAAAGATTGGCATCAGATTTGATATCTGTAATTAATAAAAGTTACACCATAGCAGACTTTAACTTTGACGGAATTATTGTAATAGAGAGTCTTTCAATAGATGAAGCTCTAAGGATCATAAGAAGCAATGTAAAAGGAGTAATTACCGAAAAGGGCGGTCGCACCGAGCACTCTGCAATAGTTCTGAGAAATTTTAAAATCCCAGCAGTGTTCGGCATAGAGAAAATTACAAAACTCCTTGAAGATAATGATATCGTTATACTGGATGGCGGCAAAGGAGTCGTTATAATCAATCCAATGGAATCTACCCTTAAGAGATATCAATTAATAAAAATTGACTATGAAAAATATGAATCTGAACTCGTAAGCGAACGAGAGCTTCCCCCAATTACAACGGATGGCAAAGTAATAGGACTTTTTGCGAATATTGATGTTCCTGAAGAAGTAGAAGAATTATTGAAAACCGGAAAGTATGGGATCGGATTATTTAGAACAGAGATGATTTTTAAGGAATATGGAGACAATGAAGAAGCACAATATGAAATTTATCTTGAGATCGCAAGAAAAGTTTACCCCAACTCAGTCACCATAAGGGCTTTTGATATCGGGGGCGACAAGTTGTATACAGATTACCAGGAGGATAATCCCTTCTTAGGTCTGCGAGGTATAAGAGTGCTTCTCGACGAACCTACACTGTTTGAAAAGCAAATACGCGCGGTAATTAGAGCTAATGAACTTAGTAATGTCAGGTTTATGTTACCCATGGTTGCAACAGTTGAAGAAGTAGTAGAAGCAAAAAAGATATTCATACAGGCAAAAAAAGTGTTAGAAAGAGAATATATGAAGGTTAATCAACCGCGGTTCGGTATTATGGTTGAAATTCCATCTGCAGTGTTACTACTGGAACATATAGCCGAAATTATAGATTTCATAAGTATTGGAACAAATGATCTGACCCAGTATACGCTGGCCGTAGACAGAAAAAATCAAAGGGTCTCAAAAATTTTTGACCATTTAAATCCTGCTGTTTTAAAACTAATTAAAATTGCTACAGACGTTTGCCGTGAAAAAAATATTTTGGTTGCATCTTGTGGAGAGATTACTTCTGACCCTTATGGAGTTGTTGCCCTTGTAGGCCTTGGGGTAGATGAACTCTCTTGTCCACCCTCTCGCATCCCTGAAGTAAAATCCCTTATAAGAAGAATAAACCTTCAGGAAGCAGAAAATATCGCTTCAAATGTCGTAAAACTTCAAAATTCAAAAGAAGTAAAAAAAGTGATAAAAGAATACATCAAAAAAATAATGCCAGAACTTCTGGAATTTTATGACTGAATTCAATATTGTCACAAACTCACCAGAAGAAACAAGGGAAATCGGCGTCAAATTAGCAAAGGTTCTCATGCCGCCTTTAGACGTATTACTCATTGGAGAATTAGGAGCAGGTAAAACAGAACTTGTAAGGGGTTTTTTATCTTACTTTGGGCACAATGTGGTCAGGAGTCCATCCTTTACAGTGGTAAATTCTTTTAGAACGCCTTACTATACTGTTCATCACATTGATCTTTTCCGAATTAAAGACTTTGAAGAAATCGAAATAAGAGGAATACTCGACCTTCTTTCTGAAGTCGATTCGATAAGATTTATAGAATGGCCGGAAATAATTAAAGATTTTTTAACACCGGAGAATTCAATAACCTTTTCCATAAATATAATAGGTGAAAAACAGAGACACATCAGAGTAAATTGCATGCGTTTCAACATCTGCAGTAAACTATTCCAAAATGAAATTAAGTGATGCAATCAGTAGTTTTTTAGCATATATACTCGAGGAAAGAGGCCTTTCATTAAACACCGCGGAGTCTTACAAGCGCGACCTTGAAAAGTTCTTGGAATTCAGAGGCGATGTTGAAATCAATGAAATAACACTGGAAGATATTGACAGTTTTGCAGAATATTTATCTATCCAGAAATATTCTCAAAATACACGTTCACGAACTTTTTCAGCCCTAAAATCTTTTTGTAGTTTTTTAGAAATCGAAGAAAATGCGAAGCTAAGCATATCTTCAGATATTCAGATACCTAAGAAAGAAATTAAACTCCCAGAATTTTTAACAATTGATGAAGTGACACAACTCCTTGATGCTCCTGACACAACTACTCCCAAAGGCTTGAGAGACAAATCTATGTTAGAACTACTTTATGCAACAGGGATTAGAGTTTCAGAATTAACGAATTTAAAAGTGCAGAACATTTTACTCGACGAAAAAATCGTTAGAGTTATAGGGAAAGGCAATAAAGAAAGAATAGTACCATTTAACGATTATACGGAAAAATACTTAACAATCTATTTGTATGAAGTTAGGCCGAGGCTTATGCGGAAAAGAGGAGAGGATAGGGTATTTCTAAACCTAAGAGGTGGGCCAATTTCAAGGATATCGGTATGGAAAATATTACAAGAATATGCACTTAAGGCAGGTATAAACAAAAGAATCTATCCACACATCTTACGGCACACCTTTGCAACTCATATGCTGAAAAATGGTTGTGATTTAAGAACTCTTCAGGTCTTTCTCGGACACTCGTCGCTTATAACAACGCAGATATATACTCACCTTGACAAAGACTATCTCAAGAAGATTCACAGAACTTATCACCCAAGAGGATAGAAAATAAACTCAATTATTCTTCAATTCTTATGTGTAATTCATCAAGCTGCTGTTTGTCTACCTCGCTGGGCGCGTTTTCAAAAAGTGCTTGAGCACTTGTTGTTTTAGGAAAGGCTATACAATCTCTGATACTTTCCATGCCGAGGAGCATTGCTACAATTCGATCAAATCCCAGAGCAATCCCACCATGGGGAGGAGCACCATACTCCAGAGCTTTCAATAGAAAACCAAAGTTTTTTTCGATTCTTTCATCACTTAAACCTATTATTTTCATAATCTTCCTTTGCAAATTCACATCGTGATTTCTGATCGAACCAGATGCTATTTCAACGCCGTTTAATACGAGATCGTATTGTTTCCCTATTACCTTAAGAGGGTCAGTATCGAGAAGCGAAATTTGCTCTTCCTTGGGCTGAGTAAACATATGATGACATGGTTCTATCCTTTGTTCTTCTTCATTCCACTCAAAAAGAGGAAAATCATATACCCACAGAAATTTGTACCCTTCTTCCTCTGGTTTTAAAACAATATTCCTTAATTTTCCCAAATAACTGTATGTCTTATAGTTATCCTGACCAGCAATTACAAAATAAAAACCGTTTTCCAGTTCAACATTTTGGGGTATGAATCTGGCAAGTTGGCCAGAATACTGGCCGTTTTCGGCTTTAAAATATAATAAACCCTTCGCCCCTTCGCGAATAATTGCCTGTCTGATCTCTTCGATTTCTTTTCTACTGAAATCTCTCTGGGCCCGGATTGCAAGAACTTTTCCACCTTCCCTTATAATAGAGCTCAATATCTCATTGGAACTATCCTTAAAAATCTCAGTCAGATCCCTAATCTCTTCCCTTATTCTTAGATCAGGTTTGTCACTGCCAAAACGAATCATTGCTTCGTGATAAGTTATTCTCTCAAAAGGTGTTGGCAAATCATAATTAAGAAGTTGTTTAAATATTTCCTTAAACATTCCTTCAACAAGAGAAAAAATGTCTTCAATATCTGGGAAACTCATCTCAAGGTCTATTTGAGTGAATTCAGGCTGTCGATCTTGTCGCAAATCTTCGTCTCTAAAACACTTGACGATCTGAAAATATCTATCAAAACCTGCAGACATGAGAATCTGTTTGTACATTTGAGGTGATTGCGGTAAAGCGTAAAACTTGCCCGGGAAATTTCTGGAAGGCACAATAAAATCTCTGGCACCTTCTGGAGTACTTTTTGTCAAAAAAGGTGTCTCTATTTCAATGAATCCCTTGCTCGAAAGATAATTCCTTACGAGTTGTAGCATTTGATGCCTGAAAATCAGATTTCTCTGCATCAGCGGTCTTCTTAGATCGAGAAATCTCCAGAGTAATCTTGTTTCTTCCTGTACTTTAATATCATCTTCTGGCAGGAACGGTAGAGGAGGAGTAGTATTTAGAACCTCTATATTGTGAGCTTCAACTTCGATGCTCCCAGTCGGCATTAAAGGGTTAATCATTCCATCTGGCCTTTTTCTCACAATACCCTGAACTTTTATAACATAATATAGTCCAATATCTTTTGCTTTTTCTATTAACTCTTTCCTATCAGGTTCAACTATTATCTGAACACTCCCATACATATCTCGCAACTCAATAAAGACTACACCACCTAAATCCCTAAGGCGTCTTACCCATCCTGCAAGAGTAACTTCCTGCCCACAATGCGATAAATTTAACTCGCCACATGTATGCGTTCTAAGCATAGTTTCACCTTCCAAGCATTGCTGGGTAATCTAAACCGAAACGGGCTTTATAATATTTTCTTAATACAAAAAGCAAAACAAGATTTATAACCAAAAATATCGGAAATTTTATAGATACAAGGAGAATAAAAATAAAAGAAGGCACTCGATATGAAAGCTTTGTAATAATCATATCCTCTGTGTTGTCCCACAAAGCCAGAATTGAAAATATTGCGCCAAGTAAAGACGGGACAACAACTAATAAATCCATTTCAAGAAAGGCATAAATGAGAGCAAGGATAAAAAGAGAAGATGAGAGTATTAAAGACAGTCTGTTTCCTAAAAAAACTCCTGTTGTAATTTTGCCTGTTTTCTTATCGCCTGGTATATCTGGAATTGTAGTGTTAATAAAGATAGCGCATACAAGTATAAAATAGCCAAAAGATACTACGAGAGCGTGCAGGTTTAGATTCTCAGTGGTATACCAGCCTACAAGAAGAGCTACACAGGCATATCCGAGGCCATTAACTATAAAATCCAAAAAAGGTCGGGCTTTGAAATGAAAGGGAGGTAAAGAATAGAGAAGACCCAAAACTAATGACACAAAAAACAACAAAAACAAAACAAACCCACCTAAAAAATAGGATAAGATCAAAGCTGAAAGAGCTAGCAAAACTGATACGATTAAAGCGCTTCTAACAGATATAATTTCGTAAGGAATGAGAAACAGTTTTTCGTTAATTCTGTCGGACTCTTTGTCAACAATTTGATTTATCACATAAACAGAACTCATAAGCATAGTAAATGCGATCAAAACAAACCAAAATTTTCTGGGAAGCAATAGATGAATCTTCATAAATTCAAGTCGAGCCCCATACGCGTATCCTAAGAAAAGGAAGACCCAAACCGGTACCCATAGAATGGGCCTTAGCAGAAAAAAATAATCATACCACTTAGCTTTTAAATCAATATTCTCTTTTTTAATCATAGGTATAAGATAAAAGAAAATAGCTGGAAATTCAAACAACCCACGACCACCAACACCAATGCCATTACCATAACTTCCCATAATGTATCTTATGTTAACTAACATAAGTAAATGTATCACAAGAAGTTAGATTTGATGCGCTCTTTTCCTCACATTTCAGGAGCTATGACATTTCTAATTAAATTTTATATGGCTTTACCGATTTTAGAGGTTAAAATGGAGAGAATTGTTTCTTTTGATTCTCCACTTTGTTTTAACATATTTAAGGCAATAAAATTAAATGCCGCATGTTACTTTTACTTCAGTATCATCACATTTCGCCTGTAATTACATTCAACCCTGGTACTGTTCACAAAAGGATATTTGAAAACCATCTAAAGGATTTAAAGAAATATACGTTCACCAATTTAGAATTAGAAAGCTTGTATTCCCCTAATGTTCTCGAAAGAAAGGTGCTAATCACTTTTGACGATGGTTATAGAAGTGTATTTGAACATGCATACCCAATAATGAATGAATATGGATATAAGGGGGTGGTTTTTGTAGTTACAAAGTACATTGGAAAAGTGAGTAAATGGGAAGTTCCACTACTCTCATCTCTCCCGCATCTTAAGCAAGAAGAGATAAAAACATTACATAAAAGCGGATGGATAATAGGCTCCCACTCTCACAGTCATAGTGATCTCACAACACTTACTACACAAAAACTAAAGGAGGAAATCAAATCCTCTAAAAAAATACTCGAAGATATATTGGGAAGTGAGGTATACACCTTTTCGTATCCTTTTGGTAAGTTTAACAAGAGAGTTAAGGATGTTCTAAAAGAGCTTGGGATTAAATTTGCGTTTAAATCCAGTGGCAAACTCAAATTCCCATTAGACCTACTCGAGATTCCAAGAAGATCTATCTATTTAATTGATTTCAGCATTTCTTCAAAAATTGATAGCTTTTACAACTTCGTCGAATATCCTAAAGAGTTTATATCTAATAAATTTGCATATTTAAGTCCGATTTATTTAAAATTATTAAAGACTTTTAAGGGTAACCCAGGTGATTAGAAGAGAACTAATAACTTGGGCGAGTGTAAGGTAATCCTCAAACCACTTTAATCTAACCTCTGGTACAATTATTATATCTCCTGGCTGGACAGTGCCTATTTTGTTTTTATGAACCTTTTTATTTGCTCTAATAACATAAATCCTGTGAGAAGCAGCTCTGTTAGTGAACCCTCCACAGTAAGACAGGTAGGTTTCCAGCGTAGCACCAGGTAAATACGGGACATATCCAGGATTCCTAACTTCTCCTGCCACGAAGACTTTGTCAGTAAAAGGTGGAACGTAGAGTGTATCCCCTACATTTAAGTAATCATCAAGGGTTACTTTTCCCTTTTTACTGCTGTACAACTCATTCAGAAGCGCGTAGGACTTAACACCGCCAGCCTTATCCAGTGCATCCCTCACCATTATGCTGTCCTGCGAAGGAACCTTAATAACATTCGCCTCGAAAGACACAGTAAAGTTTCCCCCAAGGGCTTGAATTACCTGTTTCTGGAACATTTTGATAGGATAACCTTTAACAGCACCGAAGATAACTATGCCTTTTTCTATTCTTGGAACCAAAACTGCTTTTACTCTTGCAAGAAGTGGATTGTATATTAACTCTCCAGTCTTGTAATATTTTTCAAGGTCTACTTCCAAGGTTTCTTCCCTTGGGGTTTGAACCATAATCCTGTTGATGTCAGCATCATAGCTACAAATAAAATTTCCACTTGAAAGAAGATTTGCTAACCTTAGCGAGGCTTTCACATTGGCAGGTCCATTGGTGTTAGTTGCTCCTTTTACAAGAACAGTGAGAAGACGTGGTGAAACCACCATTAAATCTATGTCGTTAACCTTTAATACTGAACTGTACCAGCCTTTTAAACTGTCCTTTAACTCCTTAATAGAAATGTTATAAGCACGTTTTAACGAAAACGGTCTAAACTGAACTGAATCTTTTACAAAAAAGGGAACCATTAAAGGCATTAAGCCACCAAAATTTATAGAAGTTCTATACGACAAAGACAAATCTTTGAGTAAAACCAATATTAAATCTCCAGGTCCCACAAGATACTCTTCTTCCGAAAAAAGCTCCGAAGCGAGAGAACTTTCAGTACCACTTTGTGAGGCTTCTAACTCCTGCGAAATTAAAGCCAAAAAAAGAACAAATTTAATCATTTGACCCCCCTTCCGATTTTACCAAATTTAGAAGCTCTTCAACAATTTTTTCGTAAGGAACCCTTTTAATAACAACGCCTTTTTTAAATATTACTCCTCTGCCCGGTTCGGCAGCCACTCCAATATCTGCGTCCCTGGCTTCGCCAGGTCCGTTAACCTCACAGCCCATTATAGCAATTTTCAATGGCTTTTTAATACCCTTTATTTTTTCTTCTACCTGATGTACCAATTCCATTAAATTTACACGGGTTCTTGCACAGGTTGGACAAGAGATAATCACTGGTCCATTATATCTCAAATCAAGGGATTTCAATATTTCCCAAGCAACCCTTACCTCATAAACGGGATTCTCTGTTAGAGAAACTCGTATAGTATCCCCTATCCCCTTGTAGAGAAGATATCCCATCGCTATTGAAGACTTTACAGTTCCCGGAATTAAAGGACCAGCTTCCGTAACTCCAAGGTGAAGTGGAAAATCAATTTTTTGTGAGAGCATTTCATAAGCCCTTATAGTATCCTTTACCGAAGAAGACTTAACGGAAACAACAATATCATAAAATCCCTGTTCTACAAAAAAATCTACCCATCGTACTGCGCTCTCTACCAGAGCCTCAGGGGTTACACCACCGTATTTCTTTATCAAATCCTCCTCCAGGGAACCCGAATTAACACCAATTCTACAAGCTTTACCGTGTAATTTTAAGGCTTGCACAATTTCTTTTACCTTTTCCTTCTCGCCTATATTTCCTGGATTTATTCTTACTTTATCGGCACCTGCTTCTATGGCACCAATGGCGAGCCTGTAATTAAAATGTATGTCTGCTACCAGTGGAATATTGGTCGCTTTTCTTATTTCCTCAAAAGCTCTCAAAGACTTTTGATCAGGTATCGAAATCCTGATAATTTCGCAATCCTCTTTAATTAATTCCTCAATCTGCTTGAGCGTTGCATCAATATCCGTTGTTCTGGTAGAAGTCATAGATTGCACCCTAATGGGATATTCTCCACCAAGAAATAACGAACCTACCCTCACAACTCTCGTATTCCTTCGCATTGTTGAAGATTCTAAACTCAGAGAATGGTAAATTCAAATAAAACCTGTGGTTTATTTGAATAAATAAGGATTTGAACTCATAATTATAAAAACTTAAGGAGGAAGTATGGTTTTTGAAAAATACGTTTTGATGGAAGAACAAGACATGCAGAAAACCCTTAAAAGAATTGCCCATGAAATTGTTGAAAAAGTAAAAAATATTGATAACCTTGTTATAATAGGAGTTAAAACGCGTGGGGTACCACTCGCAAAAATTATCAAAGAAGAAATCGATGAAATTACAGGAAAAGATATCCCACTCGGTGCCGTTGACATTACTTTCTATAGAGACGACCTCTCCATGGTTGGTGAAAAACCACAGGTAAAAGGGACTGAGCTTCCCTTCAGCGTTGATGGCAAGGACGTTATCCTCGTTGATGACGTCCTTTATACCGGCAGAACGACAAGGGCTGCACTTGACGAGATAATGGACTATGGCCGTCCAGCCTCCATCAAGCTCTGCGTACTAATTGATAGAGGCCACAGGGAACTTCCTATTTGTCCCGACTTTGTCGGAAAAACCATAACCACAACAAAAAGTGAAATTGTGAAGGTGAAAGTTAAAGAAATTGACGGTGTAAATCAGGTCGTAATTTGCGAAAAAAAATGATGATAAGTAAAACCTTTGAGATAACTGTTAAATCTACACGTAGAAAAGAACTTATTGAAATAACTTCTCAAATAGAAAGAATATTAAAAGAATCTGGTATCACCAATGGAATTTTAGTGCTTTTCATACCCCATACTACTGCGGGAGTTACCATCAATGAGCACGCGGATCCCTCGGTTAAAAGTGACATTGAAGAACAACTTACCCTACTTGTTCCTGAAAGTAAAAATTACAAACATTTAGAGGGTAATGCTGACGCCCACATTAAATCTGTTTTAGTCGGGAACTCCTTAACTCTATTAATTGAAAATGGAAGACTTTTGCTGGGCACGTGGCAGGGGGTATTCTTTGCGGAATTTGACGGGCCCCGTACAAGAAAAGTCTTGGTAAAGATTTTGGGGGAATAATATGTGGCTGTTTTTACTATCTCTTTTCCTTGATTTGCCTCCATGGTATGCTAAACCATCCTTCAGTTTCCATGGAGACACACTGATTATTTCAGTGTGTACTCAAAATCCTTCATCGGGAGTAAAACTCACTTACGGGAGAATTAAAGACCCCTTGGATTTTAACTTTGAAAACTACAAGATTTCACGCATTGTTGACACCTTACATACTTTCAACATTACCGACGTTGATACAAACTTTCAATACGCTTTTAAAGTCGCCTTTTTCGATACATTAAACAAGATTTATTATGCTACTCAAACATATTATTTTAAGCCTAAAAAAGTTGGACAGGAATTCCGTGAAGGTCTAACTTTTGATGTATGGCCATACCTATCAATGACCGATAGCAATTCAGTTGGGATTTCCTTTTATACAAACAGACCATGCAGAACAAGGCTTTACATAAATGGACAGGAAACTCTAATTGACTCCTCTAAAAAAATCAAACACGAATTAGTACTTAAAAATGTTAAACCGGGGAAATATGAATATTACATTGAAATTTTTGATGATGTAGATACCACAGTCAGCTTTACATTTAATTTTTCAATACCAAAGAAGAATTGGAAGATAGGTATCTTCGGAGACACAAGGGGTAATCCCAGTAATATAAATCCAGCATTTTTTGTTGACGGGGTTAACGAACAAATAACAAGAGAAATAATGCGTCTCCTTTACGAAGAAAGTGTTAATGTGGTTTTTGTATTGGGAGACCTGATTACCGGTCGGATGAAGAGTGCTTACTATGCAGAGGAGGAATACAAATCTTTTCTTAAAGCCTGCTGGCCGTATAGTTCTTTTCTTCCAATAATGCCAGTTCCCGGGAATCATGATATGATCGCCCCTGTGATGGAAGACGAGGAAAAAAGGTACAACCCTCCTCCACCTAACAGCGCTGAGAACTTATGGGCAAAAGTTTTTGTCCTTCCTGAAAATGGACCACAAGAAGATACCGGTATGCCACCATACAAAGAAAATGTATACTTTATAAACTTGGGAGATATTGCCATTTATGCTCTGAACTCAGATTACAACTATATTCTTTACAAAAACAAACCCAACCCAGCTATTAGACTACCAGATCAAAACCAGAGAATATGGTTGAAAATTGTCAGAGATAAGAACAAAGGAAAGAGACATCATATCGTAATGTTCCACGAACCCCTCATTGGCTTGAGTGCCTATGGAAGAGGTGGACGAAGTCCTGAGGTGGATTCTTTCGCAAATTTCTTAAAGAGCTTAAATTTCAAGTTTTACCTTTCGGGTCACGATCATCTCTATGCCCGGTGTACTATATTCAACGGGCTTATCCAAATAGTAACTGCAGGCGGAGGTGCACCTCTATATGACCTAAATGAGAAACAACTGGAAGCCTCTAATTCAATATTACACAATTGGGCAAAAACCTTTCATTACTTAATTGTTGAAAAAAATAAAAGAAACAATTTGAAAATAACGGCAAAAAATCTTAATAAGGCTGTTATAGATTCTCTAATTTTGAAATGAAAAACATCAGAAATTTCTCTATAATTGCCCACATAGACCACGGTAAGTCTACGCTGGCTGACAGAATGCTCGAATACACAAACACCGTGAGGCCGGATAAGCTGCAGGAACAATTCCTTGACTCAATGGACTTAGAGCGGGAAAAGGGAATTACAATCAAAATGCATCCTGTCAGAATGGAAATGGAATTGGATGGAGAAAAATATATCCTAAACCTGATTGATACCCCAGGTCATGTGGATTTTAACTATGAAGTATCTCGATCGCTTGCCGCATGCGAAGGGGCAATTCTTCTGGTGGATGCATCACAAGGTGTTGAAGCCCAGACAATCACCAACTTTTATTTAGCACTGGCTCAAAACCTTGAGATAATCCCGGTTATTAACAAGATTGACTTACCCAATGCACAAATAGAAAAAGTTGAAAAGCAAATTTATGATTTAACGGGCGAAATTCCACTTAGGATCTCGGCAAAACTCGGTTGGGGCGTTGATGAACTGATGAGAGAAATAATTAAAAGAATCCCCCCACCCAAAGGTGATCCTGATGGAAAAACGAGAGCACTAATTTTCGATGCCAAATATGAAGATTACAGGGGGGTAATTGTTTTCCTCAGGGTTTTTGATGGAACAATAAAGCCCGGGATGAAGATAATGATGAAATCTTCTGGTAAGACTTACGAAGTCGTAGAGGTAGGATACTTAAGACCAGATATGGTCAAGACTTCCGAGCTGAAGGCAGGTGAGGTGGGTTATTTGACAGCTGCAATAAGAGAAATAACAGAAGCCCGGGTCGGCGACACTATTGTCGACGCCAATTACCCTGAAACCCCAGCGCTTCCAGGTTATAGAGAACCAAAACCTGTTGTTTTCGCAGGAATATACCCAACTGTTCCATCAGATTACGAACTTTTAGCAAAAGCAATTAACAAGTTGAAGCTAAACGATGCATCCCTTCAGTTTTTCCCCGAATATTCACCAGCTTTAGGACCTGGGTTTAGATGCGGTTTTTTGGGAATGCTTCACATGGAAATATTCAAAGAAAGGTTAAAGAGAGAATTTGGAGTTGATACAGTAATAACTACGCCTAATGTTGAATACAAAGTCATACTTGAGGATGGAAAAGAGATACTGGTTGATAACCCAGCAGATTTCCCGGATGTTTTCGAAAAAGCACTGGAGCCTTATGCAAAGGTTGAGATCATAACTCCTAAAGAATTCCTTGGGGCTGTTCAAAAATTCTGTCTTTCTCGAAGAGGTATACAATCTAAATTCAATTTTTTGGATGAAGACACTGTATTTTTCGAATTCGAAATGCCGTTAAGTGAGATAATCTTTGACTTTCACGATAAGTTAAAAAGTATCACGAGAGGTTATGCCTCCTTCGATTACGAAATAACTGATTACAGAGAATCGGATGTAGTAAGGTTAGACTTCTATGTAGCAGGGGATAAAATTGATGCACTTTCCCTCGTTGTTCACAAAGAAAATGCCTATTACGTGGGAAGAAAGATAGCAGAAAAACTTCGCAAAGAAGTCCCAAGACAACTATTTGAGGTAACCATCCAAGCCGCTATTGGTAAAAGAGTAATTGCTAAGGAGAGAATTCCACCTATCCGAAAAGACGTTACAGCAAAATGTTATGGTGGAGATATTACCAGGAAAAGAAAGTTACTCGAGAAACAGAAGGAAGGTAAAAAGAAATTGAAGAAAATTGGTAAAGTTGAGCTTCCGCAAGAGGCATTTTTAAATATAATTAAAGCCGAGGAGTGATTATGAGAGTCTTAATGGCTACAGATCACTACTACCCTTACCCGGGTGGGATTACAGAACACACCTACCATCTCTCGAGAGAACTTATTAGACTCGGAATAGAGGTAGAAATTTTAACATCCAATTTCCCCCATCAATTTGTAGAAGAACCGCCAGACGCAAAAAATATAAAGGTTCACAGAGTTGGTAAATCTTACTATATAAGGGCAAACAAATCCCAGACCTGTTTTTCTTTTTCCAGAAAAATCACAACTCAAATAAAAGATATTATAGAAAATGGAAACTATGACATAGTGCACTCCCAAAACTCCGTTGCCCCCACAATTCCCTTCCTAAGTCTTTTATACTCCAAGTCGGTTAATTTTGCCACTTTCCACTCATACCACGGATTTTCTCTGGGGTATGAACTTTTTAAGCCACTCCTTCTTCCAGTGTACACCAAACTGGACGGTAAAATTTTTGTCTCCAAACCTGCATTGGAGACAATTGCGAGACATTTTCCCATCGGGGAACATAGAATAATACCAAATGGTATAGACGTTGAAAAATTTAATCCTGAGGGTGAAAAATACCCATTCCCCTTTGAAAAAAGGGACGGAGAAATATACATTTTATTTGTTGGGAGATTGGAACTCAGAAAAGGAACTCGATACTTAATACAGGCATTTAATACCATTGGTAAAAAATATACTAACACGAGATTGATTATTGGGGGAGACGGTCCCCTTAGAAAATCTCTTGAAAAAATGGTAAAGCGAGATGTTTCAGATAGAGTCCATTTTCTGGGTTTTGTTTCGAGCCACAAATTGCCAGATCTTTATAGGTCGTGCGACATTTTTGTTTCACCCGCAATAGGTGGAGAAAGTTTTGGCATTGTCCTGTTGGAAGCGATGGCCTCTGGAAAGCCAGTTATAGCTTCGGATAATGAAGGATACAGAGAGTTGGTTTCTGAGGGCGTTGACGGATTCCTTTTTAAAAGAAAGGATGTCGCTGAACTCATAAACAAGCTGGAAATTTTAATTGAAAACCCCGAGCTAAGACACAAATTAGGGGAATCGGCTCGACTTAAAGCTTTAAACTATTCATGGACTAAGATAGCAAGAGAAGTCCTGGATTACTATGAATACGCTTTGAGGAAAAGAAATGAAAATTCATATCATTGATGGTTACAATGCCATATATTCAATTAAATTCTTCACCCAATCTTTACAAATAGAAAATGGACTTGAACTTGCGAGAGAAGAAATTATTAGAAAATGTGCAGAAAAATTTAAGGGTTCCTTCATAATTGTCTTCGATGGAAGAATTGGAGGAAAGCACTCTAATACCCCAAATGTTATATTCACGTCGGATGGAGTGACTGCAGACGAGTTAATTTTAGACCTTGTCTCAAAATATCGTTCGAAAAAGTACGTTGTATATGTTTACAGTAGGGACAGAAGTTTACGGGAGAAAGCAAAGCTTCGAGGTGCGATCCCTTTAGATCCTCAAGAAGTTCTCAAAGGAACAAAGAAAACATTGGCTAAAGAGGACTTTTTTGATATGAAGAGTAAAAAACTCAAAAATTATAATTGGGAGAAAGAGTTCGGTATCTCAGAGGAAGAGCAAAATGAGAGAATTTAACGAATTATATGAACTGGTGAAATATCTGAGGTCAGAAAAAGGTTGTCCATGGGACAGACAACAAACCTCCCAGTCTATTGCTTTTGATATTATTGAAGAAGCCTATGAAATCAACGATGCAATTGAAAAGAACGAGAGAGAAAAGATACTTGAAGAATTGGGTGACATGCTATTCCTCATTCTTATGCACATCCGCATTAAAGAGGAAGAAGGGGCCTTTACCCTTACAGAGGTTCTGAAGAAGGTAAAAGACAAAATGATTTCAAGACACCCCCATGTCTTTGGTAACAAAAGTTCTGATCTTACAGATGTCCTTGAAAACTGGGAAAAAACAAAAAAGAATCCATTTGAGACCATTCCAGACTCACTCCCGGCACTGCTCATGGGGCAAAAAATATTTGAGAAAGTTAAAAGGCTCAATAAAGGGGAAGATTGTGAAGCATCATTAGAAAGAGAATTGGATTACGCTGACATTCCTGCACCCGAGGAAGTTCAAAAGATAATTGAAATTCTGACCAAATACACATGTAAAGGGAAGAACGCAGAAAAAGAAGTTAGAGATTACTTAATCAAACTAAAAAAACACCTCGGTAAAAAATATAATGAATTAAACAAAATTTGAAGTCTGTCTGATTCTTACTTAATATGAATATTCCTCAGCCATCCTCTCAAGTTCGAAAACCGTCGGATTGGCAGGATCATAACAGCACAGCCTTATTCTGTATTCGTTCTCTCCATCCCCTACCTTTCCACCATAGGAGAGCACCCTGATAATCGGATACAGTATATCATACGCAGCTGGGCATAGATTCGGGATGGGCCATCCCTGGTAAACAAATTCATCACCTACTTTGTGACCAAGAGGGCATTTGCCACTCCCCTGTATTTCTACTACTTTTAATTTGACTTTATATCTTGTCATACATCCTCCTTTATTTTAGTAATCAAAGGAACTACCACCAATAAACTCCCGAATTATAGAGGTTGGGGGAATCTCAAAAGGCATTACCCCCATAAAATGAAAGAGAAAGTTTAAAAGTCTTAAAGCCTCGCTGTAGCTCTCATCTTCGGATTTTACTGAGCGTAAAAGTGGTTCAGCGTAATTTTTCAAAACAGCAAGCTCATAGGTAAGAGCGCTATTAAACATTATATCTGCCTGCTCCTGATAAGGGAAGATATACAAATCTTCACCCTTCGCAACCTTTGGCCACATGGAAATAGTTTCCGATGCAGAATGATTCCTGTATTTATGATCCCTTACAATCCTTCTGATAATCCTTGCATCCCTTGTGGGGATCCGATTCAGCCTATCCAAGTTAAGCTGGGTTAGACTGGATACATAAATTTTAAATTTGTTTTCCTCTGCAATACCTTCCGTGAGTTCTGGATTTAAACCATGAATTCCTTCTACTATTATTATTTCGTTCTCTCCTAACACCATCTCTTCCCTAATCCCATCCCTTCGCCCTTTTATGAAACTGAACTTTGGTATTTGAATTTTCTCACCCTTAATAAGTCTTCTTATATGTTCACGGAAAAGCTTATAATCCAGAGCATAAAAACTTTCATAATCAGGTTCACCATTTTCATCAAGAGGGGTAAATTCCCTATCAACAAAGTAGTCATCAAGCGAAATTGTTTTAGGTACTAAACCGTTGACAATAAGTTGTATTTTAAGCCTTTTTGAGAAAGTAGTTTTACCGGACGATGACGGACCGGCTATCAAAACGATTTTAATCTCATTTTTTCTCTTAGTTATTAAATCAGCAATTTGGGCTATTTTCTTCTCATGTAAACCTTCCTGGATTTTGATAAGGTCAGAAATTTTGCCACTGTGAATAGCCTCGTTAAGCTGTCCCACGTCCTCTATACCGAGAATTTCTGCCCAAGATTTAGATTCCTGAAAAGTTTCAAACAACTTATCTCTTTTTACAGGGCTTGCTAACCTCATCGGATCATTATGATCTGGAAGAAATATTAAAAAACCATGGTTATAACGTTGTAACTTAAAAACTTTAACGAACCCAGTATGTGGAACTAATGGACCCGCCATATAAGCCATATAATCATCAATCTTATAAAAAGTAAAAATATTTTTAGCCATATATTCAACAAGCCTCAGTTGGGAGTAGTGCTTTTCCTCACGCAAGTATCTGATAGCTTCCTGTTTGGTGAGGTCAACTATCTCGATGGGAATTTCCTTTTTAGATAACTCGTATAGCCCCTCTTCGATTATCTTAACTGCTAAATCAGGATCTACTCCTCTCGCTTCCCCATAAAGAGCCTCTCCAAGCGAATGCTCCATCTTGAGTGAATTCTTGTAACCCGCCTTTGAAAGAAGATAATCACTTAAAAAAGCTAAAGTTCTTTCATATGTCCTTCTCCCCTCTCCCTCAACAACACTTAGTAGCTTTATATTAGAACTTTCAGGAAACTCCATCCCAAATCCAACAAGCTGATTGTCAATTATACACGCAGTATATGGATAAGAAATCCTGTTTACCATGTCCCAGACCTTTTTTCTCATAGTTCACCTCTCGAATTTTGATGCCAGTTCTTCAAGGGAAATAAAATATATGGTTGGCCTTCCGTGCGGACAATAAAACGGGGCATCTGAAGCCATCAATTCATCAACCAACTTTGCCATTTCCTCTTTTGAAAGTTCATCCCCGAATTTAATGGCAGATTTGCAAGCAATGGTTTTGAGAAAATTTTCAAGTCTATCTGGTAAGCTCGGAGTTTCTTCGAGAGATGCAATCAAATCTTTGATGTCCTCCTTTTTCACATTCCTAAAAACAGCAGGGACTCTGTCGATTACAAGAGAATTTGAACCTAAAAATCTGTATTCAAATCCGAAAGAATTAAAAAACTCCGCATAAATATCGAAAATTGCCTTTTCCTTTACAGAGAGTTCTATAAGTATCGGAAACATCAGCAATTGACTTGAAAAATCTCTGTTTCTTAGTTTCTCATAAATAATTCTTTCATGCGCAGCATGTTGGTCAATGATCATAATTCCGTTACTGGTCTGCACAAAGATATAAGACTTATGAGCTTGCCAGATATTCAAAATATCGGTCTGGCTTTCCTTAGATACATTCTTTACAGTTAAGGTTTGAAAAACCTCACCAAATTCAAGTTGTCTTGTGCCACCATATTGCTCAGATACTTTGGCAGAAGACAATGAATCTGTCTGAACTTTAATTGAATCAACAATCTCTCTTGAGTATTGTCTGAAACTACTATATAAAACCTTATACAGTTTTTCTGTCAATCGGATATAGGGTGCTACTTTAACTTCTCTCTTCTGGGGATGAATGTTGAAATCTACAAACTCAGGTTCAACCTCTACTTTGATAATGAAATCCGGTTGCCCATAAGGTTTTTCGTATGCCTTGTATATGATCTTCCTCAGCTGATCTCCTCTTACTCTCCTACCATTCACCAGGATAATCTGCTCACGGCCTTTCTGATCAACCATCTCGGGCTTTTCAACAAAACCCTTAATGGAGAGATAGTCATCACTGTAATTCAGTAGAATAGCTCTCTCAAGGAATTCTTTTCCAAATATTGAAATGATCCTTTGCGCAAAATCGCCAGGGGGCAAATCCAGTTTCTTAGAACCATCCTCATAAAATTCAAAGTAAACTTCGGTGTGCCACAGAGCATATGAAATCAATTCCTCAAAAACCCGCTTTCCTTCTTCCTTTTTCGATAACAAAAATTTTCTTCTTACAGGTAAATTAAAAAATAAATCCTTAACAACAACCGTCGTTCCCTTCTTCCTCGGCGCAGGTTTTGAAGAAGTAAGCTCTCCAGCATTAAAAATACACTCCCACCCTGATAAAACATCATCACTGGTTGAGGATACTATGGTGAGATTGGAAACCTGTGCGATAGCATACAAAGCTTCGCCTCTAAACCCAAGAGTTTTAAGATGTTTCAGGTCGTCAAAAGACGATATCTTACTTGTAGTGAAACGCTGAACTGCCAAAGGTATATCTTCAGAAAACATTCCGATTCCATCGTCCTCCACCTCAATAATATCAATTCCACCACCCCAAATACTCACTTTAATGTGCTTAGCACCAGCATCGAGACTATTCTCAATAAGCTCTCTCACACAAGAAGCAGGGTTCTCTATAACTTCCCCAGCCGATATTTTTTTTATAACATCATCCGGCAGTTTCTTTATCACTTCTCCCTCCAAGCACCCCTTTAATTACTTGACCAGCTTCAAACCCGAATTTTTTAAGTTTATATTCCAGGACAGAAGTCTCGATTCTAGTGGGTATCAGTCCCCTTTCTTTCACCGAAAAAGAAAAAAACGGCACCCTTTTCCCAAATAATTGGATACTCTGCCTTTCTACGTATGGCCTCCTATCCACTTCTTGAGAAGTAATTTCAACAACCATCGTGAGTTCGCCTTTAACTTTGACCCTTGATGGACCAAAAGTCCTTAGAACATCAATTATACCTATTCCCCTCAACTCCATGAAAAATTTAAAACTCTCACTCTGAGAACCAGACATCAGAAGAATAGACGCAGGTGGGTAGTTGACCAATTTTACAAGATCGTCTGCAATAAATAGATGACCGCGCTCAATAAGTTCAAGTACACATTCGGATTTTCCACTGCCTGATTCACCAATTACAAGGACACCTTCTCCAAATACTTCAACAGCACTACCGTGGCAGATTGAGTAAGGGGAGAAACAAAAAGCCAAGTAAGAATTAACTCTACTTTTAAAATAGTTGGTATCTTTGCCTTTATATGCAATAATAGGCACCTTGTCAACCAGACTCTCCATTCCTTCAAAAAGCTTGTTGAGAACGGAAGTATCTACAATTAGACCAGAGATCTTACCACTATTTACTCCCTGAATTAGTTTATCTAATTTGCCCTTTTGATTTAAAAGAGAAGAGGCATCATGAGCCCAATACAGAATACCACTTTTTATGGTGCCTTCCTTAAATTTAAAATAATCATGAAATTCTATTAGTCTTCTCTCAAAAATTTTAATCCCTTCAAATTCATCAATTTTATTAACTAATTCAACATCTTCTTCATCAGCCAGAAGGCTGAAAAGGTCTTTGAAGAATACATACTCAGGCTCTTCTATCTTGAAGTTTTTCCTCATACTTAACCATCTGGTGTTTTATACGATCCTTAATTTCATCGATTAAAATGTAAGGGTCTTTCTCCATAGATTTAACGGTAAGAGTCTGACCTTTCACCTTTACAACCAAGGTTCCGGAGTATCTGCCCCTTTGCTCTTCCATAGTAAGTTCAACACTTATTATATAACTGGCAAACTTATCCAGTACACCAAGCCTTTTTTCAATATATTCTTTCAGCGCATCAGTCACCTCAAAGTTTTTAGCTGTAATTACAACGTTCATAGTACCTCCTTCTTCGTATTTAATTCAGTTTATTCCAAACTTTTTAAAATGTCAAAAATTTTCTCTGAAACCTTTGAAGGTGAAAGGTTGTTTACTTCGTAAAGATCCTTTGCCGCTCCTGAAACCGAATAATTCTCCAAACCAAATTTAAAAACCTTAACACACTTCCCTCTTGTAAGATAAAAATCTGAGAGTATTGCTCCTAATCCACTATGTATATTATGGTCTTCATAAACAAAAATGGGCCTTCTTACTACCTCATCTCTTAAAAGAACATTCTCGTCGAGGCAAAAAGGCGTTGAAATATTAATAACTGTAAGCTCTTTCCCAATGTTTTTCAATCTCTCAAAGACTTCAAGAGCCATTGCGAGAGTTGGGCCGTAAGCAATCAAGGTTCCATGGGTACCATACCTAATAATGTCTGCAACACCGTACTTAAATACATAATCTTCCCCATAAAAGGGAAGACCATTTTTGTCAGGAATTACGGGCCAGTTTGAACGTCCTACCGCTATAGCAAAGTTTCCATATTCGCTCATGATGTAATTTAAAGCCTTTTGAGCTTGATTAGCGTCTCCAGGGATAATGAGTTTGAAATTATAAAGGTTTCGTAATATTCCAATATAGTCAATACAATGATGTGTCTTTCCATCTTCTCCAACATCAATACCAATGTGTGAAATGATTAGCTTGAGATTGGTATGGTTTATATCATTAAGTCTGTGCTGATTATATGTTTCATCAACACCAAAAACCCCAAAATCTCCAAATACACCTATCACACCCTGAGTACTTAAAGCACCGGCAACTGTTGCGGTTGAATGCTCCTGAACACCAAATTCAAAGAAATGCTGAGGAAAATGCTTGGAAAACTCAACAAACCTTAATGATTCAGCCAAGTCACAATCAAAAACCACAAAAGGAGTAAACCCTTTATTAACCAAATTTGCTTTCCCAATCCGCGTAAGCTGTTCTCCTACAGCAACCCTTGTCGCAACTTTCTCGGTTGGATTATAAATTTTAAATTCTGCACCATTAAAATTGATCTTGTATTGTAGTTTTCTCCTGAATGTGGGAAATTGTTTTAATTTTCTCTTTTCCGCATAATATTCCAGATTGTCTTCCACGCCAAGTTCGTTCAAAGCCCTTCGGTATTCCTCCACTGCCAGGGGTTTACCATGATATGCTTCTACATTCTCCATAAAAGAAACGCCTTTGCCCATAACAGTTTTAGCAATGATGCAAACAGGATAATCTTTCTCATTTAGTGCTTTTCTTATAGCCTGATAGATCTCCTGATAGTTGTGGCCATCTATCTCAAAAACCTTCCATCCATCCGCTTCATAATTCGCCTTTATGTTTACAGGCATCACATCATGGGCATTCCCTGAAATTTGTTTATCGTTGTAGTCAATAATCACGGTAATATTTGTCAAATTGTATTTTTTTGCGATCCTCCTTGCCTCAGCGACTTGACCTTTAGCCTGTTCTGCATCACTCATCAAAACAAAAACGTGATAATCCTTATTGAGAACCCTCCCCGCAAGAGCAAATCCAACTCCCGCAGAAAGCCCTTGTCCCAAGTTCCCCGTCGTCCACTCCACACCGGGAATTTCTCTTTCTATATGACCTTCGAAAGGAGAACCTGCAAGTCTGAAGTACGCTATGGCATCATCTATGTCAAAAAATCCAAGTCTTCCAAGAACTGCGTAAACTCCCGGAGATGTGTGACCGTGAGAAACTACAATTCTGTCTCTATCATCCCAATCGGGGTCACAAGGATTTACTCGTGCGTACTTCCATACTACTAAATATATGTCGCAGGAAGACATTGACCCACCGGGATGCCCAGACTGCGCCAGGGTTGTCATTTTTAGAATATCGCCTCTTACTAACCTGCCAAGCTTTTCAAGTTGATATAACTCGTCCTCCGTTAAAAATTCTTTATCAAAAGACATAAACTGCTCCTTTTACTAAATTATAAACTTCTGTTTTCAAACATAAAAGCGAGCATAGTGAAATAAAAGCTTACGATGTGTTCGCTGCTACTTTAATTAGAAATAATATTGTAAAACTAAATGCTGTTTGACTAACTAAGAGATAAGCCTTATAAGTTTTATTATGAACGTGGCTATCGGTGTTTTAATCATAATAGCTTTGGTGGTGTTTATTGGAATGCAGATTTATTTAATCACTCTGCTATTCCGATTGAACGAGAGCGTAAAAAAGATTAACAGGCTTGCAGACATCCTCGAGGCCCATCTTCCTGAAATTTTGGAGAATTTAAGAATTACCACCCTAAAAGCAAGGATAATAAGCCAAGATTTTGAAAAGGGTGTGAGGCAAGTCTCTAAAATTTCATCGTTTTTAATCCCAATAAACTCTTTTTTAAAATTTATTAGCGCCCTAATCAAAAAATGAAGGGAGGAATGAAATGTGTAAAGAGAAAGAAAATCTCGTATTGCCCTTTATAGGGGGTATAATGGTTGGAACAATATTAGGCTTGCTTTTCTCCCCCGCATCCGGAAGAGAAAACAGGGAAAAAATAAAATTATTCGCTCAATTTCTGGCTGAGCAAATTAAACGAAAAATAGAGGAAGAAAAAGCAGAAAATATTTGATTTGTAAAAAGGAGGGCATTATGTCAGTAAAAGTAGCAATTAATGGTTTTGGAAGAATCGGAAGACAAATTTTAAAGATCGGTCTCGAAAGGAAAAACCTTGAGTTTGTTGCAGTTAACGACCTTGCGGAGCCTGAGATTCTTGCCACACTCCTAAAATACGACTCTGTTTTCCGCAAATATGATAAAGAAGTTAAGGTAGAGGGAGATTACATTATCGTGGACTCGAAACGGATTAGAGTTTTTAAGGAAAAAGATCCCGCAGCAATTAACTGGGGTGAGGTAGGTGCCCAGATTGTTGTAGAATCAACAGGATTATTTACCAGCAAGGAGAAAGCTTCAGCACATTTAAAAGATACAGTAAAGAAAGTTATCATTTCCGCTCCAGCAAAGGGTGAGATTGACGCCACAATAGTGATGGGAGTAAATGAACATATCTACGATCCGGAAAAGCACCACGTAATTTCTAACGCCTCCTGTACAACAAATGCCTTTGCGCACTTGGTAAAAGTACTTCATGAAAACTTCCATATCAAGAGAGGCGTCATGACTACCGTACACGCTTATACTAATGACCAGCGAATTCTTGATCAACCTCATAAAGATGTAAGAAGAGCAAGAGCTGCAGGACTCTCAATCATCCCCACTTCCACGGGTGCAGCTAAAACCATTTTTGAAATATACCCCGAACTTAAAGGAAAAATAGAAGCACACGCCCTAAGAGTACCCGTAGCAGATGTATCCATAGTGGACTTCGCATGTGAGGTAGAAAAAGCAACTACGCCCCAAGAAGTTAACGAAGCATTTAAAAAGGCTAACTCTAAATATTTAATGTATTGCGAGGAACCTCTCGTTTCCATTGACTTCGTTGGCGATTCACATTCAGTGATTTTCGATGCCACACTTACCCAAGTAGTGAACGGAACTCTTGTAAAAGTCTTCGGTTGGTATGACAATGAATGGGGTTATTCTACAAGGTTAGTGGACTTAATTGAGTATGTCGGGGAGAGATTATGAGCCTCAATAAACTCTCCATTTTAGACGTATCGGATGATTTATTTAAGGGCAAAAGAGTTTTCGTAAGGGTAGACTTTAACGTTCCTATTGGCAGTGATGGGCAAATTGTTGATGACACAAGAATAAGAAAAACGCTACCAACAATTACCTATCTTCTTGATAGGGAAGCTAAGGTAATACTCGCCTCCCATTTAGGGCGCCCCAAGGGAAAAGATTTAAAATACTCACTAAAACCTGTTGCAGAGCACCTTTCTAAGATTATCCAAAGAGAAGTGAAATTTGTTGATGATTGCATCGGGGAAAAAGTCGAAAGAGTTATCGAACAACTTAAAGACGGGGAAATTCTATTGTTAGAAAACGTGAGATTTTATGAAGAAGAAGAGAAGAATGACCCTGAATTTTCGAAAAAGCTGGCTTCATACTTTGATGTTTACGTAAATGACGCTTTCGCCACTGCCCATAGAGCTCACGCTTCAACTTACGGTATGGCACAATACATGGAGGTTCGACTTGCAGGTCTTCTGATGAAAAAAGAAATTGAAGCGCTATCAAGGGTGAGAGACAATCCTGAACACCCATTTGTAGTAATTCTCGGTGGTGCAAAGGTAAAGGATAAAATAGGAATAATAAAATACTTATTGCCTAAAGCAGATGCATTAATGATCGGTGGTGGAATGGCTTACACTTTCCTGCACGCTCTTGGACAAAAAGTGGGAAAGTCAATCCTCGATAAAGATATGTTAGACCAAGTAAAGGAATTCTTAGCCACAGAAAAAATCATTCTTCCTGAAGACCACGTAGTAGCCGATAAATTAGAAGAAGGCAGCAATTACAAAGCAGTAAAAGAAATACCTGATGACATGATTGGAGTAGATATAGGACCCAAAACCGTTACTCGATATATCTCTGCCCTTCCAGATTCAGGTACTCTCTTTTGGAATGGCCCACTTGGAGTAATTGAAATCGACGAATTTGCAAAAGGTAGTATAGAGTTATTAAAAGCGGTGGCTTATAAAACCTCAAAAGGCCTGTTTTCTGTTATAGGAGGCGGTGATACACTTACGATACTTGAAAAAGTCAAAATCGATGAAGATGCCTTTAGTCATGTTTCATCTGGCGGTGGTGCCACCCTTGAATTTTTAGCAGGGATTGATTTGCCAGGGATTAAAATACTCCAAGACAAAAAGTGAACTCATAAGAAATTAGAAGGTTTCCTAATCTTACTTCAATATCGCATATTTATTAAAAAGTTATTATTCTTCTTGATACAATTCTCTGAACAAATTTACAATTCGGTCTCCAAACTTGTCTTTAAGTCGTTTTAAGGCTCTATCACGTAATTGAAATACCCTTTGTTTTGATATACCGAGCCTTTCTCCAATCTCCTCCAAGGTATGCTTTTTTCCATCTTCAAAGCCAAAGTAAAGTTTTATTATTTCAGCTTCCTTTTTACTCAAGAAACTAAAAATTTCCTTTATTAACTGGTGCATTTTAACTTCTGCATAGTATTTTTCTGGCGATGGAAGGGCTTTTTGTTCAAGAATATCAACTAACTTTTCTTTACTCTCCTCTTCTTCCGTTTCAAGACCACGATCGAGACTTCTGGAGGAAAGATAAATTGAACGCAACGCCCTTATCTCATGAGGAGAAAGATCCAATACTTCCGAAAGCTCTTCGTCAGTGGGTTGTTTCCCATTTCTCGCAGTCAGTTCAGCCTCGGCTTTTCTTATTTTTCTTAACTTTTTTAAAACCGCTTCAGGAAATTTTATATCCCCAAGATAACTCCTGATAAACTTAATCATATAATCCCTAACCCAATACCATGCGTAAGAGAAGAAACGATTGGATTTGGAGAAGTCAAATTTTTTGATGGCTGTTAGAATACCTCTATTCCCTTCGTTAACAAGATCCGGAATTACATCATTTCCCAGCTGAAATACACCTGCAAAATACTTAGCTATCTCGAAAACCTGGGGAAGGCATGCTACTACGATTTTTTCAATGGCCTCTTTGTCACCCGCTTTGGCCCGTTTCAGGTACTCTCTTTCCTCTTCCGGGGTTAAACCTTTAGAAATGTGTTCTAAATCGTCCAACAGATACTCAAAAGAACTATCACCTTGCCTAACTGACATTATAAAAAGGCCTCGTTATCCCCGTTTGTTTCCTAAAACCGCTTTATCTCTTCAAAAGGTTCTCATAAGGCTCCATTGGATAGACATCAAGAGCTCTTACCCATGAAGACAATTTTTCTACCCTTTCCTTTGGATCTGATGGAATGTTCAAAGGCCTTCCACGGCAATCTATAATTAAACCCACAACTCCACCTTCTATTTCGGTTTCAAGCCTCTTCCCCTTACCTGCACCCACATCAAAATTCTTAGTAGGTTCAATGATTGCCTTTGCTTTCTCACCAACTTCCAGTGGGATCCTTACCAATTCCCCAAAATTCACGCTTCTTTCTATTCTTGTGCCATCTTTTTTGAGAATCACGATATCTAAGCACTTTTTACCTTCCTTATCGAGACCAACAGGGCAAATTGAAGAGCCAAGGCGAATGAGACAATCTCTATCAAATACCTCCGTTGCAGCCTTTTCATTTACTTCTGATAAAACACCCAAGTGAGGCATCATAAATATAGAATCCACAGAGAGCATCGTAACACCTTCAGGCTGGAAAGCATCCAGCATCATTAGAGCAGATTGTACGCGGCGGGGTGCATGGGAGAGAACTCCACCCGAACCGATAATCAGAGCAAGTGACATCATATCAACAAGGGTAGCGCCTGATAGAGTTTGTGCAAAAGCTTCAGATATTGTTCTTTCCTGTTGAACTCCCTTTAAGCCAACTGCCATGGTTTTGTGATGCTCAAAGGCCAACCTCAATGCTTCTCTGGCAATTGCTTGTTCAATTATTAACTCCTCAAGTGTCTGAGGAATTGTTGTAGGTCTAATCATCTTATTCCGAATTCTGTTTTTCAAATCATTCTCATCAATAGAAAACGGCACCCATCTTAAAATATTTTCAACACCAGCGGAAACAAGCACATTAGAAATAGAGTAACTCATTCCCAGGTTTGCAGAAACAGTTCTGTTAAAAACCCCACCGAAAACAGAAAATACATCCGTTGTGGCACCGCCTATATCAACTCCAAGCACATCGATATTTTCGCTTCTTGCTACCTTTTCAACAAGAAGGCCCACCGCACCTGGGGTTGGCATTATAGGGTGGTCAGTCCAGCTCATCAGCTTCTTATACCCTGGAGCATGCTGCATTACATGCTCCATAAAAAGGTCGTGGATTTTATGCCTTGCCGGTCCTAAATTCTCCCTTTCCAGAACTGGCCTGATGTTATCTACAATATAAAGGGCAACTTTATCTCCAAGTATTTTTTGTATCTCTTCCCGTGCATCTTTATTCCCAGCGTATATAACAGGTAGCTTATATCCTGTTCCGAACCTCGGTTTGGGGTCAGCAGCCTTAATTAATTCTGCAAGTTCAACAACGTGTTTTATAGTACCCCCATCAACGCCCCCGGCGAGCAAAATCATATCCGGCCTCAATCGTCTGATAAGTTCAACACGTTCATGTGGCATTCTACCATCATTAGAAGCAATCACTTCCATAACGATTGCACCGGCCCCCAAAGCAGCCCTTGCAGCACTCTCCGCTGTCATGCTTTTAACAACACCGCAAACAAGCATCTGGAGTCCGCCACCGGCAGAAGAAGTCGATACGTAAATATCCACACCGGTTTTCTCATCTTTTTTGGGTTTTATAATTGTCTCTCCGTCGAGAATTGTAATACCAGTCAACTCCTCAACCTCTCTAAAAGCATTCAAAACCCCTTTTGTCACATCCTCATAAGGGGCTTCAACCGTAGTAGGTGCCTCTCCTCTGGTTATTAACCTGTAACCTTCTTCCTTTTTTTCAATTAAAATAGCCTTAGTTGTCGTACTTCCACAATCAGTTGCAATCACTCTCTCTAACTCTTTCCCATTCGCCATAATAACCTCCCGAAATCAAATTAAAATGTTTACTCGCATTAATTTTAACGAACAATCCTCAAAATATCAAAAAATGCTATCACAATCATTAAAATTAGAAGAATAGTAAACCCAATAAGTTGCAAAACCCTTTTAACTTCGGGCGATAGCTCCCTCTTTGTAATACCTTCAATTAAGTAAACAAGAAAATGCCATCCATCCAACGCAGGCAAAGGTATTAAATTTATTATAAAAAGATTAATCGATATCAAGCCCAAAAGATAAAGAAGCTGGAAAAGACCATAGCTTGATGCAGTGTATATAACCTTTCCAATCATTATAGGCCCACCAAGATTTGATAAAGGAACCTTGCCTCTAAACAGCCTCATGAGATACACTATATAAATCCAAGTTATCTCAAGGCTTCTCGTTATAGAAACTCTAAAAGCTTCGAAAATATTTAACCTCTTCTTTACGGATGGTGCGGTAATACCTATCCTTCCAATTTTTTCGTTGTTTGGTGTAGTTTCTACTAATGGTGTGATTAAAAATTCCAGGATATTTCCTCCTCTTTCCACAGCAAGTCGTATCTCTTTTCCGGGATAATTTCTTATAGAATCTACAACCTCTTGCCACAACGAAACAGGAGTGTTATTAAACCTTACAATTTTGTCACCTTTTTTAAGGCCTGCCCTATGTGCAGGACTTCCCTTTTCAATCCGATTTACAATAGGTGGAATCGCAAAGATAACCCGCAGCGAATCAAAGTTTTTCCCCAGTAATTCTATGGTGACTTTCTGATTTCCACGTTCAATTAACAAAATGTGCTTATCTTTTTTCGAAAAGTAATAATAGAGGTCTTCTAAAGTGCTCACAAATTTGCCATCTATAGCAATAATGCTATCACCTGCTTGAAGAGAAGCAATTTCGCTTTCCACTTTATAAACTCTGTAAATAGGAATTGTTTCATACCCTACCAGCGAATATCCAAGCCCAAACACTACAAGAGCAAGAATAAGATTAAAAACAGGGCCAGAGATAACAACAAAAATTTTTTTGTAAAAAGGCTGTATCCAAAAATCGCCTGGTTCAGGGTTTTCAGACTTTTCTTCTCCCTTTATTTTAACAAACCCCCCAAAGGGAATCAGAGATAAACTATATCTCGTACCAACTTTATCGGTAAAAGACAACACTCGTGGGCCAAAACCTATTGAAAACTCCTCTACCCCAATGTGTTGAATCCTACAGGCAATAAAATGGCCAAACTCATGAACTGCAATAAGGATACCCAGAAATAGTAAAACCAATAAAAATGTTAACATTTAATCTTCTCCCTTTTTAACTAAAGTCTCTCTCATTATTCTTTTCCAGTTAGGAAGCCCCCCTTTAAGAATGTAAGAATTACCGTAGCCCTCTTTTTTCAACAATTCCAAAAATTGCTTGTCTTCCTCTTCATTTGTCACAAGAACAATCAATGTATTTTGGGGTATCTTTAACGCTTTAACAGAGCTCAAAAACCTATTCCTGTCAATCCAAATTGAACCCACAAGATGCTCCTTGTCAAACTCAGATTTGTCCCTTACGTCTATTAAGACGATCATATAACGGATAAGCTCATTCGGAGTAAGAGTCGATTTGATAACTTCGCCTTTGAGCTTTAGATACAATTCTCCACTATTCTTTCCTTCGTATTTTACTTTGACTAATTGCACAACCTCTCCTAAGTAGCCTTTAGTGTTAAATTTAACATCTACAGCGGTAGAATCACCTGGTTTTACAACACTTGAAGATTGTAAAGCATAAGTGCATCCACAAGATGGCCTTATGGAGACTATCTTAATGGTATCATTAGTATTGTTTTTCAACCAAAATATGGCTGAGACAACTTCTCCCTCTTCTACTTTACCAAAGTCGTACCATTCCGGTATTGTAACTAATGAAATGATAAAGAAACACAACGAAGATACTATCATAGCTTAATTTTAACGCGTCTAAATAGCACCAGCAAATGCATCAAATCGGCCTTTGATTTGCTAATTTAAAATAGACGTTATACAATAGATTTGTAATTTAGCAAAATGAAATGTCCTAACTGTGGTCTTGAAAATAACGAAACTGCTAATTTCTGTATTAACTGCGGTATACCCTTGAAACAATTAATACTCCCAGAAAAACGCATAGTTACAGTTATCTTTGCTGACCTTGTAAATTTCACCAGAATTAGCGAAAATAAAGACCCAGAAGACGTTCTCAACATGTTAAACGAAATTTTCGAAACGATAGAACAAGTTGTTTATAAATATGAAGGCTTTATAGATAAATATCTCGGAGACGGTGTGATGATTTTGTTTGGTGCTCCTATTGCCCATGAAGACGACGTTGAACGTGCAATCAGGTGTTCAACCGAGATTCTTGAAGCAATAGCCAAGCTGGCAGAAGGCCTTAAAGAAGACATAAAAGTTAAAATTTCAATAAACAACGGTTATGTAATCAGTGGATACACTGGCGGATCAAGGAAACGAATGTATACGGTTATAGGTGATACTGTAAATGTCGCAGAAAAGATAAATGACCTTGCACATCCGAATTCTATAGTAGTAACAGAGAAGGTTGCCGAATATACAACGCACCTTTTTGATTACAAGCCTTTAGGAGAATTTACTATACCAGGAAGGGAAGAACCTATAAAGCTTTACGAATATATGCAGCCGAAAATTCTGGAATACGGTTCACTTCCGACTTTCAAAGGAAAACTGGTACCACTTGTAGGTAGAAAAAAGGAACTTGAGAGATTGAAAAGTCTCCTCAATTCTATAGAGAGCGGAACAAGCACGTCTGCGTCAATAATTGGAGAAGCTGGTGTCGGCAAATCAAGAATGAAATACGAAATCAAAAAATATTGCAAAGAATATAAGGACTATATAATTTTAGAAGCTCTTTGTAAAAGCCAAAGTAAGGAATCTGCGTATGAACCTTTTTTGGACATCATAAAGGCGCTAACCCAAATAAAACCTGAAGATACCAAAGATACAAAACGAAGCAAAATCCATAATACTTTTGAAAAATACAGTATTTCAGTTGATGCAAAAAAAGTAATACAAAACCTTCTTGGGCTTGAACCCGAGTTCAAATTAAAGGAAAAATTAGACATTTTCGAGGCCTTTTACGAAATATTCAAAAGTCTTTCGCAAAATAAGCCCTTGTTCTTAATATTCGAAGACATACACTGGATCGACGAAGCCTCCCTTGACCTTTTAAGATTTTTAATAGAAAAAACTTCAAATCTCAGAATATTTTACCTTTTAACTTATAGGCCTGCAAAAACTATCTTACTTCCTGAATTGTCTTTGACAGAAAATATAGTGCTCCAAAATTTAACTAAGGAGGAGTCAGAGGAGCTAATTAAAAATCTACTTGAGGTTCAAGAATTACCAGCCGAATTTGTTGAACTTGTGTACAGTAAAACGGAAGGCAACCCACTATTTATAGAAGAACTAATTGAAAGAATTTACAAAGACGGATTCTTCCACATAAAAGATGGTAAACTTTCATTAATTAAAAATCTAAGCGAGGCATCAATTCCTGATAAAATCTCTAATCTATTTCTCCAAGAGATAGACAAACTTCCACCTGACACAAAACAAGTAGCCAAAATAGCATCGGTGATAGGAAGGGAATTTAGCAAAAAAATTTTAGAGGAGATATGGCAACGTGAAGATCTTGACTTTCACTTGAGAAAATTAGAAGAATCTGGCATTGCTTATGCTGACAAAACCAAAGAAGATCATTATATTTTCAAGCATTCCTTTGTTCGTGATGCAGCATACAACTTGCTACTCAAAAAGGAGCAGAAAGAACTACACAAAAAAGTGGGAGAGGCAATCGAAAAACTCTACAGTAACCATTTAGAGGAATTCTACGAAAGTCTTGCATATCATTTCGAGCTAAGCGATGTACTGGATAAAGCTCTTTACTATAATTACAAGTCAGGAATCAACCTCGCAAATATAAGGATGTATTCGTCTGCGTGCTCAAAGCTCAAGAAAGCTGAAGAAATTCTTAAAAAAATTTCGAGAATTGAAGATATAATGGTTGACAAAGGTATGATCTTTGACCTTTACTATCGCTACGCTGAAGCGCTCCTTAAAGTCGGACACTTCCAAGAGGCTGAGTGTAAAATAAAAGAGGCAATTAATATCGCAGCAGAAATTCGCGACTTCTATCTTCTCAGTAACTGCTATCAAATCGAAATTGAAATCAATTACCAAAGTGGAGATCTTTATAGTTTAACAACAAACCTTGAAGCTTACAAAAATCACTTACCAACCACATTCTTTGAAACCTATAAAACTTATGCAAGTCTGGAAAAGAATCCTTATGAGTTTGATGAAGTTTCCCTCGAAATGAGTACCAAAAAAATGAAAAACGCGAAGCCTGTAGAGTTTGCCAGATACGCGGAAGTAAACATTGAACACATTAACAATATTGGTGGAAAAAAATTAATGGAAAAACTAATAACACTATTAAACGAAGCTGAATCCGCAGTTGATGAACGAATACTTCCGGAATACAAGCTCAGAAAAATTAAAATACTCTTGGATTCCCGTCTCTATGAGCACGCTCGTGAGGAAATAGAGTTTTCTAAGAACATTATCAAAAAAGAGTACGACGAGGACAGTTACATTTGGTTACTAATTTTTGATTCCTTTATTAAGAGAGAACAGGGCGAATTCGCTCAAGCACAGAAGCTACTAAATGTAGCTCGAAGCATCGCAGAAGACATCCCAAACCATTTCTTAAGAGGAACCATTTTGTTCAATTTAGGTATTTTGAATTTGGGGTATCTGGGAGAGCGTCTTGGTGCTTTAACCAATTTTGCAACTTCATCAGAAATTCTGCAGCAAATTGGCGAAAGAAAAATCTTCTTCCTGACAAAAATTTACTCCTGGATTACAAATATATATGTCGGAAATATAAACACTTATGATGAACTTCCTCCCAATTTGAAAATACCGGAAAACCTTGAGTGGTACAAAATTAATAATATGCTGGAAATATTGAGGGGCATAACGGAACTCATCGCGGGGGACTCAAAAACTGGCACTAACAGGTTAAAGAAAGCAAATTACACCTATTCAAACTCGGAAATACTAATCTTACTCCTTTACACCCTTTTGTTGCTAACATCTCTTAAAAAAGATGACCTTCTTGATAATTTAATAAACAGGGTATTTTTTGTTTTACAAGGACGCAGTGAAAATATCTTGGACTTTGCCCACTATAATTCTGCGCTTCTCATCTACCATTATCTGAAAGCTAACATAGAGAAAGGCCATCAAATTATAAAACAAAGAGGTGATAACCCGAAAATAAAGGCAATTCGTGAAAGTTCACTAATTTTTGAATTTGGAAGCATCATTTATAATGGAGACATTGAAGCGCTCGAAAAGTATTACATGATAGAAGAAATCCTAACTCAACTCGACATCATCCGTCTTCCAATACAAAAAACTCTGCTCAGCATAATACAATACAAATTAATAGATGACACCGATACTGCCTTAAAAGACTCAAAAATTAAACAGATACGACAGGAAATGAACAAGTACAGATTAACTAACCTTGTTCCACTGATCGAAAATTTGAATAAAAGGGAAAGTTGATATAAAATTTTAGCATTAGATATGATGGCGGATTTATTTAACTTATTCAATAAAACTTTTCGAGCTTACAAAATTTACCCCAAGGGACACGAAATTCCCAAATATTTTCTGAGACAATTATGGGACAATCTAAAAGTAAGCATCTCCAAAATACCAAAAATAGAATTCATATTTGAAAAAGGAGAAGTTCTTGATTTAGAAGGTAAAATTATCTGGAAAGAAAATGAAGACGATGACAATCTGGCATGGGTAATGTATAAACATGGAATTAGAGGTATTTCCATTACACAAGACATCACCGCAACTGACCTTCAGAATTTATTCGAAGCAATACAAAATGCATATTCATCAAACGATAAATACGCTTTGATCTACGAGATAAATTTAAGAGAATATAATGGTATCTCCTTCGAATTCATGCCAGAGTTTTTACAGGACCAGAATGTGGTAGTCCCAGAGACATATCAGGATTTGCTGAAACTTAAAGAAAAAGAACCATCATCAGAACCTGTAGAATATGAGGGATCGATTTCTGCAACTATAGAGATACCAATTATAATTGAATCAAGAGAGGTTTTCACCATATCCTTTGAAGAAGAGCAAAAGCTAAGCGAAGAGATTTCAAAAGAAAGGGAAACTAACCATTTAGAAAAAGTGTTAAACTATCTTTACACTATTATCGAGCTGGAATC
>CAZZKY010000019.1:0-25626 GCA_964654765.1 uncultured bacterium
AATTGTAGCTGTTATTGCTGGTGGTGATCACTGGAATGGGCCGGAGAGCTTGCCAGAAAATAGCGGAATGGATGGTGCCGGGACCCCTACACTATTAAGCAATATGTTTGTTGAAGAGATAGATAAAGACGGGCAGTAGTAGTGCTGGGCGACACCCCTTCGGGGTGTCGCCCCTGAAAGTAATTTTACTGAAATTGAATAGAGAAAACTTAAATAAAATCCTTGAGATCTTAAACAGAGAGCATCAAAAGTGGGAAGCTCCCGTAAAAAAATTAAAGAAAAAGACCACCGATCCTTTTAAGGTCCTTGTTGGTTCCGTGATAAGCACCAGAACAAAGGACGAAGTGACCGCAGAAGCTGTCGAAAGGCTTTTTAAAGAGATTGGAAAACCTGAAGACTTGGCAAAGTTACCAGTGGAGAAAATTGAAAAACTTATCTACCCCTGTGGTTTTTACAAAACAAAAGCTAAGAATTTGAAGAAATTGGCGGAAATCCTTGTGAGGGATTACAATTCAAAGGTACCAGATACAATGGAAGAGCTTCTAAAATTACCTGGTGTCGGTAGAAAAGTGGCCAATATTGTGCTTTCCAGATCCTTTGGTAAGCAGGTGATAGCCGTTGATACACACGTTCACCGAATATCTAACAGGTTAGGTATTGTCAGGACTAAAACACCGGAGGAGACTGAAAAGGCACTTCATAAAATTTTACCAAAAGAATGGCATGGGAAGTACAATGATTTACTCGTTGCATTTGGTCAAACAATTTGTAAACCTATATCTCCAAAATGTAGTGAGTGTCCTATAGAAGAGTACTGTCCCAAAATCGGTGTTAAATATGCAAGAAGAAATAAGTAAGATTCTTGTTATACGGCTTTCGTCTCTCGGTGACCTGGTTATTCTCTCTTCTCTTGTGGAATTTCTTCACAGTAAAGGCAAAAGAATCCACCTTGCCCTCTACGAAGAGTTTGCGGACCTCTATGAGGGAGACCCTCGGGTTGAAAAGCTCATTGTCATTAATAGAACTTTAAAGGGTAAATTGAAGGGTTTAAAATCCGTAAGGGAAGAAGAATATGATCTTGTTGTTGATGCCCATAGAAAGATTTACTCTGTCCTTTTAACTCTGGTGAGCAAAGCCAAGTGCCGTGCAAGGGCGAGGAAAAATTCGTGGGAACGAAGGATGGCGGTTTTATTTAAGAGAGAGATTAAAGAGGTCCCGCTTTATGAACTCTTTGTAAGGTCGGTTGAAAAGTACATCCCCGTTGATGTAATTCCAAAGCCCAAGTTGATTTCGACCAAAAAGCCAGAATTTGATTTGCCCAATAAGTATGCAGTTCTTGTTCCTGGTGCAAGTAAATGGACAAAGATGTGGCCTGCTAAGTATTATTTGGAGCTTGGGAGAAAAATTGTAGAAAACTTTGGATTACCTGTAGTTGTGATTGGTAAAGAGAGGCTAATTGATCCCCTCCCATCAGGATTCATCAATTTACAGAGCAACACCACTTTAAGGGAACTTCTTTACGTATTGAAAAATGCCAGCTTTGTTGTTTCCAATGATACGGGCCCTGCGCATATGACCGCAGCCATCGGTACGCCGCTTTTTGTTATCTTTGGCCCTACTATACCTGAATTTGGATTCAGACCAGCTGGTGAGGGCTTTATAAAACTTTTTGAAAAGAAACTACCCTGTAGGCCTTGCAGCCTTCATGGCCTTGATAAATGTCCCATGGAGCACTTTAAATGCATGAAAGAAATTAAACCCGAGGAGGTTTTGAGTGAAATTGAAAGATTTTACTCCGGAAGGTCTGATTAGGATTTTCGACCTTTTTGGTGTTTTTTTGGGACTTTTGCTTTTTTTGTTAACTCGTAGCTGGAGATATGCATTGGTAGGGTTAGGGGGAGTTACTTTAATAACTTCGTTTTTAAGAGGTTACCTTTTATTTACAAAAAAGAAGTGGCGCTAAGATATCCATAAAAAACAAAGGAAGGATTCCCACTCAAGTAAAAGTTGTTGTCTTCCTCCTTTATGCTCATTTTACCGCCTTTTGAAATGAAAGAAGCATGAGAATTTACGAGCTTCAATCCCCTTAGAACCCCGAAAGATGAAAGAACCCCCGAGGCACAGGATAATGTCTCTCCCACACCCCTCTCCCATACGCGGTAAAAGATACCCTCAGGCGTGATTTTCAAGAAGTTAACATTTGTTCTACTTGGGAATGCCTCATTAGTTTCTATTTTAGGTGCAAGGTCAAAGGGAATCTCTTCTAATATCACAAAGTGAGGGTTTCCAACAGACTGGGTGAAATAACCTTTAACTCTCACAGTTTCGACGTCTATTTCGAGCTTCCGAAACTCAAAATCCGCTTTTTCAATTATCACGGTGATATCTTGCTCTTCAATTTTAATATATTTTTCTCCTGAAATTGTTGTAATCTTTACTGTGCCCTTTTCTTTTTTGAATTTCTTTAGATAAAGGCCATAGGAAAGCAGGGAGTTAATGCATATTTCTGCCTCGGAACCATCGGCATTAAAAAATCTAAGTTTTTGAATTTTCTCGTTAAAAATTACAAGTGTATCGCCACCCACACCAAAGTGTCTATCAAGTACTCTTCGGGCAAAGTTATTAAGGTCTATCCCTGATGTAAAGAATTCCTCAATAAAAACAAAGTCGTTTCCTTGTGAATTAAATTTAAGGAAAGGTATCATAGGAAATTTTTGGAGCGCATCCACTCGTCGTTGTAAAATTTAGATAGGTATTTATAACCTGAGTCCGGTAAGATTGTCACAATTACCGACCCTGGTGGGGCGGATTCGTAAACTTTCAAAGCTGCCCAAACATTAGCTCCTGAAGATCCTCCAACAAATAACCCTTCTTCTCTTGCCAGCCTTCTCGCCATAAGAAAGGCATCTTTGTCGGTAATTTGATACATATCGTCGATTACTGAAAAGTCTACGTTTTTGATCAAAGCGTCATCGCCAAGCCCTTCAAGTTCATATTCCTTTGGTTCGACAAGGACCCTTTCTTTAAAGTAGTGGTAGAATACAGAACCAACAGGATCAACAGCAATACATTTGATTGCTGGATTTTTCTCCTTAAGAAATTTGGCAACACCTGTAAAGGTTCCTCCCGTTCCAATCCCCGCAACGAAGTGAGTGATTTTCCCCTCGGTATCTTCCCAGATTTCCCGAGCAGTGGAAAAGTAATGGGCTTTCCAATTGTCCTCGTTATCGTGCTGGTTAACGTAAAAAGAATTTGGGGTTGTCATAGCAAGTTTTTCTGCCACTGCATTTCTGCTTTCCGGTGAGCCATGCTTTGCACTTCCCGGACATATTATGACTTCTGCGCCAAAGGCTCTTAGATGATCTATTTTTTCCTTGGACACCTTTTCCGTTACAGTCAGAATTACTTTAAAGCCCTTTATCGCGCCATACATTGCGAGGGCAACTCCTGTATTTCCTGATGTGGCTTCAATTATGGTTCCACCGGGTTTTAAATCTCCTCGCTCTAATGCACGTTCTACAGCGTATATGGCCATGCGATCTTTTATACTTCCGCCTGGATTCATAAATTCCACTTTGGCAAGGAGGATTTTAGTTTGGCCGTTATCTGGCACGACCTTATTTAGTTTAACGAGTGGGGTTTTGCCTACCGCTTCTAAAATTGTATTGAGATATTTCATTTTTTTTAAGCAAATTTTAACCGGAGAGGGTGGGATTCGAACCCACGGTACCCCTCAACGGGGTACAACGGCTTAGCAAGCCGCCGCCTTCGGCCGCTCGGCCACCTCTCCAGCCAAGCAAAATTATACTGGAAAAAGGGGGATTTAACAAACAGGAAGTGGAGTTTTAGTTTTGTAGCGTTTTCCTCAAAATGCATTCTCCTTGGATAATTTGAGCTTTTGTTTCTAATGAGATTTCTGGATGGCTTTTGCCTGAAATGCCGATGGTTTGACTTTAAGTGGTAATGAATTTAAAATATATTGTAGCACGAAGGAGGCTCTATGAGCAGAAAAGATAAGATGCTGGATGTAAAGATACACGACCCATATATGGATAAGAATATCTACAAAGATCCAACCATATGCCCCACCTGTGGACTCGTTTATCACAATAAAATGTGGAAGCGAGATGCTGAGTTGGCAAAGCAATTAGTAAGTACTAAGGAAGTTGAATATAAAGATTGCCCTGCATGTAGGAAAGTTAAGGATAATTATCCCCTTGGTGTTTTTGTTATAAAGGGTGAAGTTGTTAATGACGAAAAGAGGATTGCCGAGATACAAAATCTTATTAAGCATGAGGTTGAAAAGGAATCGGTGAGCAATCCCCTTGCGAGAATTATGAAAATAGAAAAATTTGATGATAGGATAGAGATAAGCACTACAACCGAAGGGTTGGCTACAAGGATCGGAAAGGCAGTTAGTAGAGCCTATCAGGGTGAGCTTGAATTCATTTTCTCTGAAAGTGATAAATTTTTGAGAGTAATCTGGCACAAAGATTGAACGGAATAGAAAAAATTGATAGGTAGATTTTACGATGTTATTGTCGTTGGAAGTGGTCCAGCTGGGACTTTTTCAGCTCTTGAATTGGCTAAAAGTGGCTTAAAAGTTTTAATCCTTGAAAAAGGCGATGACCTTTTGAAACGGAAATGTCCGGCTCTTGAAAAACAGGTTCCCTGTGTTAAGTGTAAGAGTTGTTCAATTACCTCTGGTTTTGGTGGTGCTGGTGCTTTTTCGGATGGTAAAGTCACATTAAGTGCTGAAGTAGGAGGTAATTTAAAAGATTTCCTTGACCAGAAAGAACTTGACAAGTTATTTCAGAGGGTAATAGAAAAACTAGTGGAATTTGGCGCACCTCAAAGAATTTATGGCCTTGATTCGGAAAAGGTTGATAAAGTTTATTATGAGGCTCAGAGATATGGCCTTGAAATAGTAAAATCTAAAGTACTCCATATGGGGACTGATAAAGGTTATCTCGTATTAAAGTCTATTAGAGAAGCTATTGAAAGTGCGAAAATTGAGCTTCACGTGAATGAGCCCGTTGAGGATTTGATTATAAAGAATTCGGTTGTTGAAGGCGTTAAGACAAGTAAAGGTGAATATTTTGGAAAATTCGTAATCCTTGCTCCGGGGCGTTCAGGTGCGGAGTGGCTTTTTAAAATGTCAAAGAAATACGGCATTAAGACGGATACAAATCCCGTCGACATCGGAGTTAGGATCGAAGTTCCTGCGGAGGTTTTGAAAAAGCTCACAGAAGTTTTTTATGAGCCGAAGATTATCTATTATTCTAAAAGTTTTGATGATAAAGTCAGGACTTTCTGTGTGAACCCTTACGGTGTTGTGGTGCCTGAGATGACTGAAGACGTTGTCACTGTAAACGGCCATAGCTATTCTTATCCTGTTTCAAACAACACAAATTTAGCTATTCTCGTATCTACAAAATTTACTCACCCTTTCAATGACCCAGTGAGCTATGGAAAGTCCATTGCCAGGCTTGCCAATCTTCTAACGGGTAGCGTCATAATTCAAAGGTATGGCGATCTAAAACTGGGAAGGCGTTCTACAGAAGATAGGATAAAAAGAAGCATAGTAAAGCCCACTTACCTTGGGGCTGTTCCTGGTGATTTAAGTTTTGCTTTACCTTATCGTTACCTGTCGAGTATAAAGGAGATGCTTGATCAGTTGGACAAGCTTGTTCCAGGAATGGCTGATGATGGCAATCTGATTTATGGTGTCGAGGTCAAGTTTTACTCCGCAAGGATAAGGGTCACAAAGGATTTTGAAATAGATGGTATCCAAAATTTATTTGTTGCAGGTGATGGTGCTGGAATTACAAGGGGGCTTTCACAGGCGGCGGTCTCAGGTATTTTGGTAGCCACTTCTATTTTAAGGAGGTTGTAAAGGTTGCCACATAGATTTTTAGGTAGGATTAAGGATTCGTTTAAAAAAGAGAATATCAGAGGCGATTTCATAGCTGGCCTTATCGTACTGGGTCCATTGGTTTTGACCCTCTACATACTTTCACTATTGATTTCCGTTTTTGGGAACTTTTTTGCCAACTTAATCCTATTGTTGCCCTTTATACAGGAAATACCTGCATTTCTAAGAACCTTAATTGGGCTTATCATTGGTATGGTGTTGATATATCTAACTGGCCTTTCAGTAAGGCTCTTTTTTGGCTTTGAGCTTGAGTATTTTATAAACAGTGTAATGAGCAAAATTCCCGTAGTAAATACCATCTACAATGCCACTCGTGAATTGGTAAAGTTCATAAGCAGTTCTCAGGAACGAAAAATTGCTGCGGGCAAGGTGGTTTTGTTTGCAATTTCCGATAACGGCCCCTTTCTGATGGGCTTTGTGACGAGGGAAGAACCCTTAGAGAAGGAAGGTAAAAAATTTTATACGGTGTTTTCTCCGACTACACCCAATCCCACTACAGGGTTTTATCTATTAGTGGAAGAAGAGAAGATTTGTTTTCTTGATATGGATTTTAATGATGCTTTTAAAATTATTATGACATCGGGAATCGGGTTGGATAAAGAAGGGGGTGAAAAGTTAAAAAATGGGCTTGCGCTCTTATCTAAAAAAATTAATAAGAAAGATTAAAGGACAAGACCTTAAAGTTGATGAGCTTGTTGAATTCTTTGAAGAGTTGAAAACACAGGGTGTTCTACAAAACAGTGTTATAGAACTCATACAATCAATCCTGGAGCTTAGCGATAGACAGATCGAAGAGATAATGGTCCCGCGAATTGATATGGTGTATATTACGAGTGATATGACTCTGAAAGATGCTCTGAAAATTTATAAAAAGAGGGGCTTTTCAAAACTTCCTGTGGTGAAGGAAAGAACCGACAACGTTATAGGCATTCTTTACATTAAGGAGCTTCTTAAACATCTTGATGAGCTGGAGTCTTTAAAGGCAGCTGACCTCGCAAAACCAGTTCATTATGTTCCTTATTCCAAGAAAATCCTTGACACTTTGAAAGAGATGCAAAAAAAGCATATTTCTATTGCAATAGTGGTAGACGAGTTTGGTTCCGTTGCTGGGCTCGTAACTTTAGAGGATATTCTGGAGGAAATTGTCGGAGAGATATACGAAGAGTTTGACAAAGAGGAGGTGTTGATAAGGGAGCTGGAAGACGGTAGCTTTCTTGTTAATGCAAAGATAGATTTATATGAGGCTTCAGAAAAGCTTGGAGTTGAAATTGAAAGCGAAGAGGTAAATACCCTTGGAGGTTATATAATTGAAAACCTCGAAAGGGTTCCTGAGGTCGGTGAAAAATTTGTCATAGGACCATTGGAGTTTGAGGTAGTGGAGGCAACTCAACAAAGAATAAAGGAACTGAAGGTGAGGGTATTGAAAAAGGAGGAATAAGTTCATGCCTGATTTTAAAGTGTCAGTGATTGTGAGGATGAGAGAGGATTTACCAGAACCACAGGGGCTTGCTCTTGAAAAGGTGCTTGAGCGTTTGGGTTACCGTGATATAAAGAATATAAGGGTTGGGAAAATTATTGAGTTTGTTGCAGGTGGAGAAACTAAAGAAGAAGTTGAAAAGATAGTTGAAAAACTTGCAAATTCTATATTATCCAATCCAATTATTGAGGATTTTGAGATAAGGGTTGAGGAGCAATGAGGGCGGGTGTAGTAGTTTTTCCTGGGACAAACTGCGAGACGGAAACTTTTTATGTTTTGAAGGATTTAGCGGGATTTGACACTTACTATATCTGGCACGAAGAAACTTCCATTGACAAATTTTCCCTTGTTGTTCTTCCAGGTGGCTTTTCTTATGGAGATTATTTAAGACCTGGGGCTATGGCAAAGGTATCCCCAGTTATGGAGGCAATTGTGGAGTACGTTGAGAAGGAAAAGGGGCTTGTACTTGGTATCTGTAATGGGTTTCAAATATTAACCGAAGCTGGGCTTCTAACAGGAGGATTAATAAGGAATAAAAATTTGAAATTTATATGCAAGGATGTGCTCGTTAAAGTTGAGAACGATGAGCTACCATTAACTCGAAACTTTGAAAAGGATGAGACTCTTGTACTCCCTATTGCTCATATGGATGGAAGGTTTGTAGCCCATCAGGATCAACTGAACTATCTGGTTGAAAAGAACCTCATTTTTTTAAAGTATGAGGGTGAAAACCCTAATGGCTCTCTTCTCAACATTGCTGGTATTACCAATGAAAAAAGAAACGTTTTTGGAATGATGCCTCATCCCGAAAGAAATTCTGAGAAGATTCTCGGGACTGGAGATGGTTTGAAATTTTTCCTTTCTTTAAAGGAGTATCTCGAAAATGGATAAAGAGATAATAGAGAGACATGGCTTTACAGAGGAAGAATATAGAAAGATAGTGGAAATTCTGGGTAGAGAACCAAATCTGCTGGAACTCGGAATTTTTTCAACTCAGTGGTCAGAACACTGTAGTTACAAATCTTCAAAGCCTTACCTTAAGGGGCTTCATACGTCTGGGAAATATGTATTGCAGGGGCCAGGAGAGAATGCGGGCGTGGTAGAACTCAAAAATGGATACATTCTGGCTTTTAAGGTTGAGAGTCATAATCATCCCTCTGCAATAGAGCCGTTTCATGGTGCAGCCACCGGTGTTGGTGGAATTGTAAGAGATATCTTGTCCATGGGGGTTAGACCCATTGCGCTTATGGACTCGCTGAGGTTCGGGGAGCTTTATGACCCCCATGTAAAACACCTTTTCGAAGGCGTGGTGAGTGGTATTTCCTTTTATGGAAATTGTATTGGAGTTCCATGTGTTGCAGGTGATGTTTATTTCGAATCTCCCTATAAGGAAAATTGCCTTGTGAATGCTTGTTGTGTTGGAATTGGAAAGAAGGAAGATCTGAAAAGGGGTATTGCTAAGGGCCCTGGCAATTTATTACTTCTTGTAGGTTCCAAAACAGGAAGAGAGGGGATTCATGGTGCAACTTTTGCCTCTGATACCCTGGAAGGTTCCAGAGAGGAGAAGAGGCCAAGTGTTCAAATTGGTGACCCATTTCTTGAAAAGCTTCTCATTGAAGCCATTCTTGAGGTCAATCAGTTTAAAGAACTAATAGGAATGCAGGATCTTGGAGCTGGCGGACTTTCTACCACACCTGGGGAGATGGCTGCTCGTGGAGATGTTGGGGTAGAAATACAGATAGAAAAAATTCCTGTAAAATCTGAAAAAATGACGCCTTACGAAATAATGCTTTCAGAAACCCAGGAAAGGTTCCTTTTGTGTATTAAAAGAGGAAGTGAGGACAAGTTTATTAAGGTTTTCAGAAAATGGGGACTTGAGGCTGAAGTTATAGGAAGGGTTATTGAAGAGAAAGTTTTTCGTATCAAGAAGGGTGAAGAAGTTCTCGCAGAAATCCCCGTTGATGGCCTGGTGAATGGGGCTCCTATTAGAAATTTGCCAATTAAAGAACCGGATTACATAGAAAAGCTGAAATCAATAGATATTTCTGAATATACTGCATCTGATATTGAATCTGCTTTTAAGAAGCTCCTTGCTTCGCCCAATATTGCCTCTAAAAGATGGGTTTACCAGCAGTATGATCACACTGTAAGGGGTGATACGGTAGTTGTACCCGGAAAGGCAGATGCAGCTGTTCTTAGGATTAAAGGTGAATCTTTTGCCATCGCGGTTACCATGGGCGGGAATGCCCGGTATTGTTATCTTGATCCTTATGAAGGTGGGAAAATCGCCGTTGCAGAGGCAGCAAGAAATCTCATTTCTGTGGGTGCTGAGCCGATGGCTATTACCGATGGTTTAAACTTTGGTAATCCTGAAAATCCTGAAGTTTATTGGACTTTTGTAAAGGTTGTTGAGGGCTTAAATCAGGCTGCTAAGTCTTTAAATATTCCGATTATATCAGGAAATGTGAGTTTTTACAATGAAACGCCTGAGCTCCGCATTTATCCGACTCCCATTGTGGGGATGGTAGGAATGATTGAAGATGTTACTAAGATAACGAGCATGTCCGTAAAAAGTCCAGGGGATTTCCTGATTTTGATAGGAAAAGAGTCAGGAGATGCAGGTGGAAGTGAGTATTTGAAAGTATTACACGGGGTAGTAGGAGGTAAGATTGATACGATAGACCTTGGTTTCGAGAAAATCCTTCAGAATACAATTTTAAACTTAATCAGAGAAGGCTTGGTTAGAAGTGTTCATGATGTTTCAGAAGGTGGAGTCTTAACTGCGTTATTTGAAAAGCTTCTGTGGGCGGATAAAGGGGCCGTAATTGAGATGCAAGAGATCACCGAATATAGCCTCTTTGGCGAGTGGCAGTCGCGTTTTCTGATTTCTTGCAGTCCAGCCCAAAGAATTCAAATAGTGGAAAGACTTAAGGAGGTTGGAATTCCTTTTAGGGAATTAGGAATAGTTACTGCTGACAAGGAATTAGTTGTAAACTCTCCTCTTGGAAGTGTCTCATGGAAATTGGAAGAATTAAAAGATATTTACCTAAATTCAATTGAAAAGATGATGAGCTAATATGAGGGAATATTGCGGAATTGCTGGAGTTGCGAGCAAGAAAGGGAAGAATGTTGCGGATATTTTGTACCTTGCACTTTTTTCTCTTCAGCATCGAGGCCAGGAGTCGGCAGGAATTGTAACCTACGGAAAAGACGGCCATAAGGCACATAAGGGCTTTGGACAGGTTAAAGAGGTCTTTACCATAGATGTTTTGAATAAATTAGAAGGGTACGTTGGAATTGGGCACACCCGTTATTCGACGGTTGGGAGTTCTAATAATTTTAATAACATTCAACCTCTTTATGTCGTTTCAAGGGAACGTTTCATTGCTGTGGCGCATAATGGAACTTTGACCAATTACAAAGAATTGCGAAATGAGCTTGAATCTCAGGGTTATGTTTTTCATTCAACAACAGACTCTGAACTCTTTCTCTACCTTTTTTCGATGAGTGATGGGATGACTGTTGAAGAGAGATTTCTCAATATTTTGAAAAAGGTTAAGGGTGCTTACTCTTTGCTTTTTTTGATTGATGATGCAATTTACTTTTTAAGAGACCCGTGGGGGTTTAGGCCTCTGGTTTACGGAGAGAATGAGAACTATTTCATGGTTGCTTCCGAAACCCCGGCACTGAAGCATGCAGGAATTTGCAATTTTAAAGAGTTAAAGCCGGGTGAGCTTGGTATTTTTAAGGATGGAAGGCTGGAACTAAAGCAACTTTATCCTTCGAATAAAAGGGAACAGTGTGTATTTGAACTCATTTACTTTTCCCGGCCAGATTCCAGGACTTTTGGTAAGAATGTTTATAAATTTCGCAGAGAGTGTGGTAGGGAACTTGCCTTACTGGAAACGGAAGAGATAGAGATTGTTGTTCCCGTTCCTGACTCTGGTTTACCCGCCAGTGTGGGATATGCATCTCAAATTGGTAAACCACTGGAGTTTGGACTTATGCGAAGCCACTATACTGGAAGAAGTTTCATAGAGCCTTATGATCGGGATAAAAAAGTCAGGATGAAATTGATACCAATTGAGGAAGTTTTAAAAGGCAAAAGAGTTGCGTTAATTGACGACTCTCTTGTAAGGGGTACTACTTCAAAGGAAATAGTTAAACTCTTAAGAGAGCACGGAGCTCGTGAGGTTCATCTTCGTTTTGCCTCACCACCAATTGTAGCACCATGCTTTTTTGGAATTGATATTCCCACACGAGATGAACTTTTAGCCTCTTCTCATACCTTAGAAGAGCTCACCGAAATCCTTGGCGCAGACTCTGTAATGTATTTACCTATGAGTAAGTTGAAGAAAGTGTTGGGAGATGATTGGAAAGATTTTTGCTTCTCCTGTTTTACAGGTAATTACAATGAAGATACCGTTTCTGAAGCAGTTCGTAGAGAGTTTCTGAATTATAAGCCCCCAATTCTGATGCAGTTTGAAAGTTATTGACTGTGCATTTCCCTTACGCTATAATATAATAACAAGCGGGAGTAGTTCAGCGGTAGAACATCACCTTGCCAAGGTGAGGGTCGCGGGTTCAAGTCCCGTCTCCCGCTTTTTTTATTTTGAACGAACTTCCCTTGAGCTTCATAATTACCCCATGGAAGTAGCTCTAATTGGTGTGGGGTATTGGGGCAAAAATATTTTGAGGAATCTCAAAGAGCTTGGTGTTCTCAATTGCGTATATGACAGCTCACTGGAAAGAGTCTCTCAAATAAGAGCACAATATCCTGATCTAAATTTTTGTAATTCAATAGAGCATGTGTGGGAAGATCCCTCAGTTAAAGCGGTCTGTATTGCTACTCCTGCTTCAACTCATTACTCTCTGGTCAAAAGAGCGCTTCTCTCAGGTAAAGATGTCTTTGTAGAAAAGCCTCTGGCACTAAGTACGAAAGAAGCAGAGGAACTCATCGAAATTGCACAGAAAAATGAAAGAATCTTGATGGTTGGGCACATTTTGAGGTATCATCCTGCCGTATTAAAGTTAAAAGAGTTGATCGATGGCGGGATGCTTGGGAGTATTAACTATATTTATTCCAACAGGCTGAATATAGGTAAGTTACGGAGCGAAGAAAATATTTTATGGAGCTTTGCCCCTCATGATATTTCTGTGATTTTATACCTCATTGGTGAGGAACCATCCTCTGTTGAAGCCTTTGGTGGGGATTATGTGCAGAAGGGTATATATGATGTGACCATTACTCATTTAGAGTTTTCTAAGGGAGTAAAGGGGCACGTTTTTGTAAGCTGGCTTCACCCCTTCAAAGAGCAGAAATTGGTTGTTGTGGGGTCAACTCAAATGGCGGTTTTTGACGATCTAACCGAGGAGAAGCTGTTCCTCTATCCCCACAAAATAAAGTTTGAGAATTCAATACCTGTTGCGGAAAAAGCTGAAAGGGTTGTAGTGCAGGTGGAAAAGGCTGAACCTTTAAAGGAGGAACTTAAACATTTCTTACATTGCTGCGAGTTTAGAGAGACGCCCTGGACAGATGGTAATGAGGGGTTAAGGGTTTTAAGAGTTCTTGAAAAAGCTCAGGAAAGTCTGAATTTAAAAGGGAGGAGATGATGGAGGAACAAAAGAAATATTTCGTACATCCATCCAGTTATATTGATGAAAATGTAGAGATTGGTGAGGGTACTAAAATATGGCATTTTTGCCACATTCTGAAAAACACTAAAATAGGCAAAAATTGTGTTCTTGGGCAAAATGTTATGGCTGGGCCTAATGTGGTTATTGGCAATAGGTGCAAAATTCAAAATAACGTTAGTGTTTATGAAGGTGTTGAACTTGAGGACGACGTTTTTTGTGGTCCGTCAATGGTTTTCACCAATGTGATAAACCCAAGAGCTTTTATAGAGAGAAAGCATGAGTTCAAGAAAACTTTAGTAAAAAAGGGAGCAACTATTGGCGCTAATGCAACTATTGTTTGTGGCGTAACGATTGGGAGATATGCTTTGGTTGGTGCGGGTGCAGTGGTTACGAGGGATGTTCCAGACTACGCACTTGTAGTAGGTGTTCCAGCCAAGCAAATAGGGTGGGTTTGTAAGTGTGGAACCACCTTAAAAGAGAGAAAGGGTGAGAAATTAATTTGTAGTAGTTGCGGTAGTGAATATCTGGAAAAAGATGGAACTTTAATACCCGTTATTGAAAAAGTTTGAAGCAATTTTTTGTGGCCTTTATAATTACTTAATAAATGGAGGGAGTATGATGAAAAGGTTACTCTTAAGCTTAATTCTTTTGACCGGAACAATCTTTGCACAAGAACAGCAACAGGCAGAGCCTGTTGATTCTGCAAAAGTATGGTTTTCCATTGGCAGAGATTATCTGAATAAAAACATGTTCGAAGATGCTATAAGAAATTTTAAGAGGTCTTTACGCTGTAACCCTAATTTTATTCCCGCGCATCTTGAACTGGCAAAAGCATATATTGGGATAGGGACCTCTTACATTTCTAAGGGGATTAGTGATACGGGTTATATGTTTATCGATTCAGCAGAAGCAGTTTACTGGAAAATAAGGGAAATAGACTCGACCGATTCAAGAGGTTTGCAGGGGCTTGGATTTATTTATAGTGTAATTAAGAAAGACTACAATAAGGCGATTGAATACTATAAGTCTGCTCTCTCTGTTGACCCTGAAAATGTAGATGCTTTATATGGGCTTGCTAAGGTTTATCAAAATATAGGTGAAAAAACAGCCGCTGACAGCGTTTATAAGGCTGCGGTTAATAAAAATCCAAACAGTGTGGGTATTAACTATTCCTATGGATTATTCTTAGTAGAATTATCAAGGTATGATGAAGCTATTCCCTATCTTGAAAGGGCCCTCCAACTGGGAATAGAGGATAAGGATAAAGAGAGGGAAGTTCTCGTTGCAATTGTTAAGTCTGGGATTGAGGGTGGGAAAAATAAAAAGGAACTTTACCAGAAGGTTTTGCCTTATGCTGATACACTGATTAAAATAGATTCCACAAATTATGTCTATTACATCTACAGAGGAGATATTTACGCCGGAATTGGTAAGAGGGCGCAAGCCTTGAAAGATTATGATGCAGCAATTAATCTATCAGACAATAACCCTGTGGCCCTTTTGAAAAAGGCCATGTATCTCACCTATGATTTAAAGCTTTACAATGATGCCGTTCCCGTGATTCAGAAGCTTATTGGCCTACCTGAGTTGACGGATTATTATAAAGCTCTTGGATATTTTCTCCTGGGGGATGCGTACTTTGGCATAGCAAATTCTACATATCAGAATGCAAAAGCAAAAGGAAATAGGGCTGGAGCTGGGGAGGCAGTAAGGTATTATGAGATGGCAAAGGATGCTTACACCAATGCACTTAAGTATGCTGATGCTAATTTGAAAGATCAGATAAAAAAGAGGTACGAGATGGCTGAGAAAAACAGGTCCAAGGCATTCGGAGTGTGGAAAGGAATTGAGCCGTGGTGAAGTTTTGCTATTAAACTACGATTATACACCTTTAAATGTCCTTAATTTAAGAAAAGCTGTAAGACTGGTTGTCTTAAAAAAAGCAGAGCCTGTTTACTTCAAAGACGGACATTTTTGGCGCTCCGAGAGATTAACATTAAGGTTACCGAGTGTAATAAGGTTAAGGTATCACGTTCACCTAAGGTATAAAGAAGTGCCACTAAATAAAAAAAATATTTTGAGAAGGGACAATTATACCTGTCAATATTGTGGCACAACTGAAGGCCCTATGACCATTGACCACATTGTTCCAAAGAGGCTTGGTGGTGGCGAAACATGGGAGAATCTGGTTTGTGCATGTTTTCGCTGTAATAACAGAAAAGGCGACAGCACTCCCGAAGAGGCAGGAATGAAACTTCTTAAGACTCCTAAAAAGCCTACTTATTTGACTCTTCTTTTCTCTTCTATCAGGATACCAGACAATCGCTGGAGGGAGTTTCTTTTTGAGTTGTGAGTATACTTCTCCTGTTTTTTTTAGCCTTTAACTCTATTTTTATTAATTCGAAGATCGTCTCACAGAAGGTTTTAGATTCTCTTTTAGCAAACCTTCCAGATACCGTTTCCGATTCAGCTATTGTAGAAATAGTAGTTAAAGCACTTTTCGGCTATCTTGAGGGTAGGGGAGTCATCGACCCTCAAATTGAGGTTTTAATGGAAGAGGGTGGTATTACCATTTTTGTGAAAAACGAAAGGATAGTACCCATTTCCAGGGTATACGTTGATTTAAACGGAAATTTGAGAAGTTATGGGTATCTTAATAGCTTTTTGAACAGGGGCTTTTTTTCAAAAGAAAGCCTCTCAAAAGCTTCCCTTTTTTTTAACAGGCTGGAATTTTTTGAAGTAAAGGATTACCGATTTTTGAAAAGTAAGGGCAAATACGATTTGATTTTGGGAACGAACATTTTAACTCCGCTGCCAACCCTTGCAGGCGGGTTGGAGAAGGATAGATTTTGGTTTAAAAGCTCTATAAATTATTCAAACCTATACTATTTTCCTTTGCGCCTTTCACTTAATTTTTCGATAATTGGAAGGAGAATTCAGGGGTTAAGGGGTAAGGTAGTTCTTCCTGTTGATATTGGAAATGGCTTGTTTTTGTCAGCCGAAATGTTACAGGACTCTTCAGAGTTGAACTACGGGCTGATTTTTGGTAAAGTTATGCAACGTGGGAGAATGCAGCTTTTCTATCGTGTGAGCAGGAAAGCGCAAGGGAGATACGGCTTTAGTGTAATAACAGAGTCTGCAAATTTTTCTGCAGTTTTGAAGCTTGAAATGGAAGAGTATCTTAGGCACCTTTTGTATATGGAATATGAATCAAAAAATTCGATAGGTCCTGGATTGGTTATTCTGAAGTCAACTGTGGAGGAACAATTCCCTTTAGAGGGGAAAACCGCCGTCGTAACTACGGGTCTCCCTTACCTAAAACCTTATTTTAAGATTAAAAATTTAATCTTTTATAAAACCTTGTTCGCCGTCAATTATTATGGTTTGTGTTTCCGATTACCTACTAAGAGTGGAACCCTCCACCTTGGGCTTTCATATCCTTCCCACGGGAACTCTTTGAGGGATTTGGAAGTTAATTTTGGACTCTCAAAAAGGTCTATTTTGTTTGACTATTTGTCAACATTTAATTAAAATTATCAAACTTTATGAAAGGAGGTAGTATGAATTATTTCTATTTGTACTGGTTCGCTCCTATAGGTTCTATATTTGCTCTCTTATTTGCTCTGTACTTGGTAAAATCTGTTCTCCAAGAAGAAGAAGGTACTGATAGAATGAAAGAGATAGCAAGGGCAGTTAGGGAAGGCGCCGGTGCTTACCTGAAAAGGCAATACTCGGTGGTGGCGATTTTCTTTGCCATTACCTTCGTAATTCTCCTAATTCTTGCTTTGAGAGGATTACAGCCGATTTTTGTGCCTTTTGCCTTTATAACGGGTGGTTTCTTTTCCGGTCTTTCAGGATTTATTGGTATGAGCATTGCTACCCGAGCCAGTTCTCGGACCGCCAATGCAGCAAGGAGAAGTCTTAATGGCGCCTTGAGAGTTGCTTTTAAAGCAGGTGCTGTTATGGGCATGGTTGTTGTCGGCCTTGCCCTATTGGACATCAGCATATGGTTTGCCTTTTTAAAATGGTTTTATGGAAGTGTTAAAGGTCTTGCTGGGAATGAAAATGAGCTTATCGATGCAATTACTTTTACGATGCTAAGTTTCGGTATGGGTGCGTCTTCTCAGGCCCTTTTTGCCCGTGTTGGCGGTGGAATCTTCACAAAAGCTGCAGATGTCGGGGCAGATCTTGTTGGTAAGGTGGAAGTAGGCATCCCCGAAGACGATCCGAGAAACCCAGCGGTGATCGCAGATAATGTCGGTGATAATGTAGGTGATGTTGCAGGGATGGGCGCAGACCTTTATGAGTCTTATGCAGGTTCAATAATCGCTACGATGTCCCTTGCGGCTGCGGCAAGGCTTGGAATGCGTGGTGTAGCACTACCGATGGTGATCGCTGGTGTTGGTGTGATTGCCTCTATTATCGGAACCTTTCTGGTTAGAACAAGAGAAGATGCGTCTCAAAAGGCACTTCTTACCGCTCTGAGAAGGGGTGTGTGGAGTGCCTCAATCCTCGTGGTAATAATAAGTTTTATAGCCTGCAAGATCGTTCTTCCCCGAGAGGATTTCGGTGTTTTTTGGGCTATAATTGCTGGCCTTGCAGCCGGTGTTATAATAGGATACTTTACGGAGTATTTCACTTCTGACAATTACAAACCTACGATTAACGTTGCTAAATCTGCCCTCACAGGTCATGCGACGGTGATTATAGAGGGTATTGCAAATGGTATGTATTCAACTTTTATTCCTGTTATAACAGTGGTTGTGGCGATTCTTTTGAGTTTCTTTGTTTCTGGAGGTTTTCATGATCCAGCTCTTGGTCTTTATGGTATAGGGCTTTCTGCAGTGGGAATGCTCTCAACTCTTGGCATTACTCTTGCTACTGACGCTTATGGGCCTGTGGCAGACAATGCTGGTGGTAATGCGGAAATGTCACATTTACCCGAAGAGGTTAGAAGGAGAACGGATGCCCTTGATGCTCTCGGTAATACAACGGCTGCGACGGGTAAAGGTTTTGCGATAGGCTCCGCTGCATTAACCGCTCTGGCACTCATAGCTGCATACAGGAATGATGTATTAACCTGGGTTGAAAAGTTAAATGTTTCTAATGTGGAAGGTTATCTTAAATTGATAGAACCAATTTTGACGGAGCCTGTAGTTATAGGTGGACTTTTCGTAGGAGCGCTTATGCCTTTCCTCTTTTCTTCATTGACTCTGAAGGCTGTAGGTAGAGCTGCGCAGAGTGTCGTTGCCGAAGTGAGGAGGCAATTTAAGGAAATCCCCGGACTCCTCGAAGGTAAAGCGCGGCCCGACTATGCTAAGGCTGTTTATCTGGTGACAAAGGCTGCCCAAAGGGAAATGATTGCACCGGCTTTACTCGCAATAATCGTACCGATAGTTGTTGGCCTTTTGATGGGACCAGGTGGTGTGGTTGGGTTACTCGCTGGTGCTCTCGCGTCGGGCTTTGTACTTGCCCTCTTTATGGCAAATTCAGGTGCCTCATGGGATAACGCAAAAAAATACATAGAGAAAGGTAACTTCGGCGGCAAGGGTAGTGATGCCCACAAAGCAGGTGTGACTGGAGATACTGTGGGAGACCCATTTAAGGATACCGCTGGTCCTTCTTTGAACATTTTAATCAAGCTAATGTCTATGGTATCAATTGTTTTTGCAGGATTTGTTGTTAAGTATTCTTTGATAAGGTTTTTGATAAAATGAAAAATCCAGGCGAAATAAAGTTAATTAGTGGTTCAAATTCGAGAAAGTTGTTGGAGGCAATAGCTGGTTACTTAAAGATAGAACCTTGTGCCCACGAAGTAACGAGATTTAAGGATGGAGAAATCCGGGTGCAGATAAAAGAGAGTGTAAGAGGGCACGATGTATTTATAATCCAATCAACGGAGCCACCTGGTGATAATTTGCTGGAACTTCTGCTTCTGATAGATGCTGCGAAAAGGGCCTCTGCAAAGCGAATAACAGCAGTAATACCATATTTTGGCTACGCGAGACAGGACAGAAAAGACCAACCGAGGGTTCCTATTTCTGCCAAGCTTGTTGCCAATCTTATTCAGGTTGCTGGAACCTCAAGGGTTTTAACCCTTGATCTCCATGCCGACCAGATTCAGGGATTTTTTGACATCCCTGTGGATAATCTTTATGCAACGCCAGTCTTTAAAGAGTACTTTAATAATCTCGATCCCATGAAAGATATAGTAGTTGCTCCTGATGTGGGTGCAACCAAGCGGGCGAGAGCTTTTGCACGGAGACTGGGTGATGTTCCCATTGCCCTTATAGATAAAAGAAGGCCTGAGCCAAATAAAGCGGAGGTCATGAATATAGTTGGTGACGTAAAAGGAAAGAGATGTCTGATAGTGGACGATATTATTGATACGGGAAATACCCTTGTTGAAGCTGTAAAGGCTTTATTAAATAATGGGGCTGAAGAAGTCAAAGCGGTTGCAACTCATGCCCTCTTTTCTGATAATTGTGTGGAAAAGCTCGAAAAATCTGAACTTTCTGAAGTAGTTGTAACAGATTCTATTCCAAAGGTTGATCAGGTTAAAAGCAACAAAATAAAAGTTCTTTCCGTCGCACCTTTGATTGGGGAAGCAATCAGAAGAATACACGATGAGCTCTCTGTTAGCTCTTTGTTTATATAAACTTTAAAGGAGGATTTTATGGAACTTGAGGTAAAAATCAGGGAAAAAACAGGCAAAGAGACTTCAAAGAAACTTAGGAAAAGTGGCTGGATACCTGCTGTTGTATATGGAGCCAATGAGGAAAATTTACACATTAGTGTCCCGTTGAAAGAAATTCATGAGCTGATTAAGGAAACTCATGGTGAGGCGAAGGTAATTAAGCTCAAAGCTGAAAATTTGGAGAAAGATGTGTTGTTGAAACATGTGGATAGAGACCCTGTTACTGGGGAAATAATTCATGTCGATTTTCAAATAATTCATAAGGGCGAAGAAATTCATATTGATGTCCCTGTTGAGATCCAGGGTATTGCTAAAGGAACGAAGGTAGGGGGTATTCTGGAAGTTCTACGGTGGCACATTCCTGTTCGAGGAGAGATATCCAAGATTCCACCTCATATAACCATAGATGTTACGAGCCTCGATATACATGATTCAATCCATGTAAAGGATTTAAAGATTGAAGGTGTTAAGATATTGTTGAACCCCGAGGAGACTATTGTAACAGTTATACCTCCAAAGAGGATGGAGGAGGTTAAGGCAGAAGCGGCAGCTGAAGAAGCTCAACCTGTTGAAGGTGGAGAAGAGGAAAAAGAAGAAAAGTAGTTTGCTGGTGGATTGTGAGGATATTTCTGGTTGGAATTGGAAACCCGGGGCCGATTTATACATTTACGAGGCATAACATAGGACAACTCTTTATTGATTTTGTCGCAGTAACCTTTGGTGTAAAGTTCCAACCTGGGAAAGGGGAATATGTGTTCGCTAAAAGAGGGGATCTCTTTCTTTTCAAAAGCCTGACTTACATGAACCTTTCAGGAACTGCAGTTAAAGAAATTGTGGATGATTTTGGCGTTGATGTGAGTCAGGAGCTTTTTGTGTGCCATGATGATCTCGACATGGAACCATTCAGCGTCAAGGTAAAGTATGATGGCGGTTCGGGAGGACACAGGGGCATCGAATCTTGCATATTCCATTTAGAGACTTTAGACTTTTACCGAATCAAGTTTGGAATTGGTAAGCCACAAACCGTAGATCCAAAGGATTACGTTCTTTCTCAATTATCGGACGACGAATTGAATAAATTTAAGGATTCCTTTAAGATTGCTTTGGAGGGCATCCTGAAAATGTTAAATGAGGGTAGGGATAAGGGTATAACGTTCATAAATACTTACGGGAGAAAAATTAATAATGGATGACTTAAATTTCAGGTTCTTTTATGAGAAAGGTGTAAAGCTTTACAAGGAAGGTAAGTTGTTTGAGGCCCGTTCCTATTTGAGGAGGGCGTATCTTATTTGGCCTTGGAATCAAAGATTGGCAAAATTAATAAGTGAAATCGAGGAGAAATTGTTGAAGGAGAGTAATAGTTTTATCAATCCAAAGGAGGAGTAAGTATGCCAGATCTGAGGCCAGGAATGGCAATTAAATATGAAGGGGAAATTTATCTTGTTGTTTCTTATCAGCACATTCATATGGGGAGAGGAGGCGCAACTATTAGGACACGCCTAAAAAACTTAAAGACTGGCCAGGTAAAGGAAGTTAGTCTTCGAGAATCAGATTATTATGAAGAAGTTACCATTGAAAGAAAGCCTGCGCATCTCTCCTACATTGAAGGCGAGAATTATCATTTCCTTGAATCGGAAACCTTTGAAGATGTTACTTTTACCGCAGAACATTTAGGAGATGCAGTTTACTATTTGAAAGAAGGTGAAGAGGTAACTATTTTATACGTTGATGGTGTTCCTATGAACATCGAACTTCCTACTTTTGTAATTCTTGAAGTTGTGGAAACTGACCCGGGACTTAGGGGCGATACCGCATCAGGCGGTTCAAAGCCTGCTAAATTGGAAACTGGCCTTGTGGTTCAGGTTCCACTCTTTATTAAAATTGGGGATAAAGTTAAAGTTGATACGCGGACTGGTGAATATTTAGAGAGGGCTTAGAGATGAATCTTGAAAAATTGAAGAAACTATTGGATTTTATGGAAGAGCATAACCTCCAGGAGATGGAGCTTAAAGGCCTTTTTTACCATATAAAACTCAAAAAGGCAAGTGAAATAAGTTATATTCCTGTAGAGCAGGTAAATAAATCTGAAAAGCAAACAATTGTTTCTTCAACCTCTGCTTCAGTGCAGCCTGCTGAGACTAAAAAGGAGAGCGAAGACAACTACTATCAAATTCGTTCCCCAATGGTTGGGACCTTTTACCGTAGCCCGTCTCCTGGTGCAGAGCCCTATGTTAAAGAAGGTGATATTGTGAAAAAGGGGCAAGTCTTGTGTATAATAGAGGCGATGAAGGTGATGAATGAAATAGAGTCGGATGTAACTGGAAGAATCGTTAAGGTACTGGTGGAAAACGGAAAGCCCGTTGAATATAATCAACCTCTCTTTCTCGTGGATACCAACGTTTGATAGTAGATTTTGACCGAATTAAAGGCGAAAGATTACTTAGACTTATTCTTTCATTAGATGGAGAAAAATTTTACATAGTTGGAGGGTGCGTCAGAGACCTGCTTCTCAATAAGTCCCTCAAAGACATTGACGTGGTTGTAGAGAGGCTTAACAGGTCTTTTATTAAGAATTTCTTATTGATTTTCGGTGTTCAAAATTATTCCAAAAGTCAATTTCTCACTTTTAAAATTGGAACAAGTAAAGGTATTTTTGATATTGCCAGGGCAAGGGGTGAGTATTACGAGGCGCCGGGTAAATTACCCCGAGTATATCCAGTATACGATATTGTAAAAGACTTGAAGAGAAGGGATTTCACGATAAATTCGATGGCTATAGAGTTTTGGCCGAGAACCTTTAAACTTATTGATCCCTTGGGCGGTTTTGATGATCTTAAAAGCAGGATTTTGCGTGTCAACAAAAAAGGAAGCTTTATAGATGACCCTACCAGAGCCTTTAGAGCGATTCGTTACAGACACAGATTTGATTTCCGCTACGATAAATTGACGGAGAATGAGTTTGAGAACTTAAATAGGAGCCTTCCTAACCTATCTTTTGCCAGGTTAAGAAATGAGATTGCAAGGGTGGTTTGCGAGGAGAAAAGGTTTTTAATGCTTAAAGAAATCGGTGAAAGAGGAATTTTAAGGATCTGGGATGAAAGCTTTAATAGCTTCGATGTTAAAATGCTCGAAGAGCTGGACAGAATATTACCCAGAGCGGAAGATAAGTGGTTTTATTTTCTGATACCTTTTGGTCTCGAAAATTATTTTAAAAAATACCCTTACAATTTCAAGGTCTCCGAAAGGAAGATTTTAGAGCTTCTATTTAAGTCTTTAGATCTCTCTTCATTGTCCCGTCCCAGTGGAATGCATTCTGTCTTAAAAGATGCGGAAGCTGAGACAGTGAGGGTGTGGGGTGCTTTAAAGAGTGTAAAACAAGAACTTTTGATGGATTATCTTTGGAAGAGAGATTTGCTTAAGAATTCCATTAGATTTAATGTTCTTGTAAAGAGATTGGGCAATTTTGAAAGAGCAAGGAAGGCCTACAATTTGTTGGTTCGTGCTTTCCTTGACGGTGAAATAGAACCGGGTGAAGAAGAAGAATTTTTAAGGAAGATTTTGTCCGATTTGTGATTTAAGTCTTTTTTTAACTTCTTCTATATCTTCGGGGGTATCCACTGGGCAGGGTCTATAATCAACTTCTACCAGTTTAATCTTTAAACCATTCTCGAGGGCGCGGAGTTGTTCGAGTTTTTCAGTTTTTTCAAGAAAAGACTGGGACAAAAGAACAAATTTTTTTAGGCTTTCTTTGGTAAAGCCATAGACACCGATATGTATTTTAAAGGTCTGGTTAGTTGTGGGTTCCCGGTAAAAAGGTATAAGGCTTCTTGAAAAATACAGAGCGTAATCGTTGATGTCCGAAACAATTTTTACCCGGTTTACATTTTCCGCTTCTTCTCTGCTATTTGTTGTATAGTATGGAGTTGCGATGTCGCAGCTTCCTTCGAAGAGTGCATTAAAAATTTTATCAAGGACCTCTCCTGTTATTAATGGTTCGTCCCCCTGCAGATTTATTATGTATTTAACATCTAATTCTTTAATTGCATAGTATACTCGATCGGTTCCCGAAGGTAACTCGGAAGGAGTTAAAATAACTTCTGCCCCGAAAAGCTCTGCCTGCCTTTTAACTTCTTCAGAATCAGTGGCTATATAGATTTTTTCGGCAATCTGTGACTTTTTTGCACCTTCATAGACCCATTGGATTAAAGGTTTCCCGCAAATTGGATATAAAACTTTTCTTGGGAATCTTGTGGAACCGATTCGCGCTGGGATAACTACGATGGAGTTCATGTTGAAGGTTATCGGGCGTCCCCTTCGGGGACGCCCGATAATAGCTTAATATCCTAAGAAATATTTGAGTGAGTGGTAAACCCTTATCTGTAAATGGGTTGCATGTCTCGGAGGAAAATCTTCAGCTGGATACCCCGGGGTGTCGGTGAAGAGCTCATAGTAGTGGTCGTACTGGAGAGAGCTTAAAAGGTTATGACAAGCAATAGTATGAGGTGCTAAAAATAGCTCGTCCTGAGAGCCACAATCTATGTAAATCTTAAGATTGTGTTGCCTTATATTGTTGAAGTTAGCGCTAATGAGATTGAAGACATCGTGGTTGGAGAGCCATTCGTTAAATACACTGTTAGTATCACCAGTTGGGGTTAATGGCAATCTTACCCCAACCCATAATAATCCAAAGGTTCCTGGGACCGTATCAAGGGGTATTTCGTAGTTTAAAGTGTCAAAAGTAACCAGTGGCCCTACTTTTGGGCTGAAGGCTCCTGCCATTGCAAAAAGCATAGTTGAAAGAGGCCTTGAAGGTCCAAGATATCTGCCAGCGGTTGAGGGGATTCGGTATCCGAAATCGGCCCATTCACTCAGCACCGCCTGAATCATGTTAATATTTGTACCTGGAATTGGGAGAAGGAATTGTGAGAAGGCAATAGGTCCCGAATGAGATGCACAGCCCTTAATAATGTCTGGGTGTTTGACTCCCAGCTTTAGCGCACCGTAGCCTCCCATAGATATTCCAATAAGATAAATCTCTGTTGAGTCCACTGGATAATTAGTTTTGATAAACCCGATCACATCATTTACTATATAATCTTCGTATCTTCCGAAAACCGAGTTCGCAATTGGCTGATATTCGCTATTTGTATAGAAACTGCCTCCGAGTATGTTACTGGCATCTGGCATAACTGCGATACAGGACCTTATTTTACCTGAAGATATCATATAGTCAAGAATTCCTTTTATATCTTCAACACTTTGCCAGAAGAGGTAATTTCCACCGTATCCATGGAGAAAAAGCACGACAGGATAGTTTCTTGTTGTGTCAAATTGAGGAGGAAGATAAACCATTGCCTCTTTGGTTCCAATATTTGGGTCTGAAGCAGGTATATTGACAATTGTAGTTGACCCTTCATTTATTTCAGGGCCAATAATTTCATCGATCTTCTGGCAGGATGTGGCCAGAATAAATATAGAGAGTAAAATTAAAAGCTTCTTCATAATATGCCTCCTTTAAAACTTATAGACAATGCTTAAACCTATTGCATTCACATTCATTTCATAGGTGCCTGGAAGGTAGTGAGATTCGTAATTATACAGTGAATCCCTGGCTACTGTTCTCTGGCAACGGGTTATGTATTCATAGTTTACGTTGAGTTCAACGTTATTCCAGTTGTATCCAAGGCCCAAGTTTAAGCTGTACTTATCTCCGGGGTCAGGTATCAAAACCGTAATGGTATTATCCGGAACCGGTGACTGATCCCAGTACAAACCATATCTTAATGAGAGTTGAGGAGTTACTTCGTATTCGCCACCAAAACTCACTCTGTAGGTATTTTTCCATAAGAGTACAAGGGTATCGGTTTTAACGGTGTCAAG